>CAZQVW010000164.1:0-5701 GCA_964596865.1 uncultured Bacteroidaceae bacterium | reverse complement strand
TCCACGGCTTGATGCAGGCCATCGCTCCAGCGGCGGCCCTCCATGATACGGCCGGTCTGCTCATCCACGATCTTCACCTGGCCATCAATGATAACATAGTCGTCGTCGAGAGTAAACATGGTGTAGGCCTTGAGCAGTTGCTGCAAGGTGTGGACGCGCTCGCTCTTAACGGCGTAGTCGGCCATAAGCTCGTCTTTCTTGGAGAGCTTGTCCTCGTCTGAAATGGTGGTATCGCCCTCCAATTGCGAGAGCTCGCCGGCGATGTCGGGCAACACAAATAGAGTGGCGTCCTTCACCTGCTTGGCCAACCAGTCGTTGCCCTTGTCGGTAAACTCCACGCTCTTAAGTTTCTCGTCCACCACGAAATAGAGCGGCTCCACCACCTCGGGCATGCGGCGGTTGTTGTTCTCCATATAGATCTCCTCGGTTTTGAGCATGCCGGTCTTGATACCGGGCTCGGAGAGGTATTTAATCAGTGCCTTATTCTTGGGGAGCGCCTTATGGGAGCGATAGAGCTGGAGGAAACCCTCCTCTTCTTTCTTCTTGTCGCCGCTGGCGATGAGCTGCTTGGCCTCGGAAAGGAGGCGGGTGGCATCTTTGCGCTGCACCTCATAAAGCCTTTCAATCAGTGGCTGATATTCCTCAAACATCTGGTCGTCGCCCTGCGGCACCGGACCGGAAATAATCAAAGGTGTGCGGGCGTCGTCAATCAACACGGAGTCCACCTCGTCCACGATGGCGTAGTTGTGTTTGCGTTGCACAAGGTCTTGCGGCGAGATGGCCATATTGTCTCTCAGGTAGTCGAAGCCAAACTCGTTGTTGGTGCCAAAGGTGATGTCGGCTTGATAGGCGCGGCGGCGTTCCTCGGAATTGGGGCGATGCTTGTCGATACAATCCACTGTGAGGCCATTAAACATATACAGCGGGCCCATCCATTCGCTATCGCGCTTGGCCAGATAATCATTCACCGTTACTACGTGGACGCCGTTGCCGGTAAGGGCGTTGAGGAATACTGGCAGGGTGGCCACGAGGGTCTTGCCCTCACCGGTAGCCATTTCTGCTATCTTGCCTTTGTGGAGCACTACGCCGCCAAAGAGCTGCACATCATAATGCACCATATCCCACGTAATCTCGTTGCCGCCGGCCATCCAGTGGTTGTGGTAGATAGCCTGATCGCCGTCGATGTCTACAAAATCGTGGGTGGCGGCCAGTTCGCGGTCGTAGTCGGTGGCGGTAACGACAACATCCTTGCCCTCGGCAAAGCGGCGGGCGGTGCTTTTCATGATGGCCATTGCCTCGGGCATGACAGCATTGAGCTCCACCTCCATGCGGTCGAGCACCTCCTTCTCTAATTTGTCGATTTTATTGAAGAGGCTTTCCCTGTCCTCGATGGGCAGGCTTTCGATTTTCTCGCGTGTTTGGGCAATCTCCTGCTTGAGGTCGTCGGCGCTGTGTTGCACTTGCTGCTGTATCTCTTTTGTCTTGGCGCGGAGCTCATCGTTGGAGAGTTGGTCGATGTCTTCGTAGGCGGCCTTGATCTGCTCCACATAGGGCTGGATCTCTTTCATGTCGCGCTGGCTCTTGCTGCCAAAGAGTTTCGTAAGTATTTTAACTATATCCATAATTGTATTTGTCTGTTGTTTTGTGTTTGTATGATAGAATAAGAAAATGGTGGTGGATTGGGATAATCGAAACAATCTAAATAATCGGAGTAGTCTGTGTGATGAGCATAATCAATGTCCTCCGCATTATGGGATTGCTAATCGGCAATCAAAATCCGCTAAGGGACGCACTGTGGCAAGCATTGGGGGCGCGGATACGCATCGCGGCGGAAAGGGTGGGGGCGATGCAGTCGGTGGAGACGGTGGTCTCGATGGTTTGGGCGGGGAGGTCCAGCCCATAAAAGATGATGGGGAAATTGAGGTAGGATTCCCTGGCGAGGCGCTGCTGATGGGTGGTCTCGTTCACAAGTTGCCAGCCCGGAGACACCTGCACAAGGATGTCGCCGGATAGACGCGGGTTGTAGCCGTTGCGGATTTTGGAGATGCCCGGTGTCCATGCGCCCATCAATAACCGCTGCGAGGAATAGGCGTCTTTTACGCCCGCGGATTGCAGCAACAATTCCTGACAGCGATCCAGCACATCGGTCATGCTCAATTGCTTGTCCTCAATGAGCTTATGGTTGAGGTAGATTTGATTGCCGTAAGTGGCTTCCACATAGTTACCCTGCCCGTAGACGGCCATAAGCATGATATTGAGGATGCTGGCCGTGCGGTTGATATAGAATGTGCCGGTGGGAATTCGATAGCGGGCGAGGTTGGTGGTTTCTTCCTCTTGGGTGCCGGTGGAGGTGATGACAAACAGGGTTTTTCCCTCGCCGCCGGTTTTTTCGGCTGCGTTTAGGAGGGAGGCTATGGCCTTGTCGAGGCGGACATAGGTGTCCTGCACCTCCATTGGGCAATCGCTGACGGGCTTGTCTTCAAAACCGCGTGCCCATAGGGTGACAGACAGATAATCGGGCACGTCATCGCGCCCCATGCCGGTGTATTGCAGGCATTGCTCGGCCAGCGCAACCGTGTATTCATTCACCAATCCACTGGTAAGGAACGATTGAAACGCCCTTTCGCCCTTAAACCGATGATTGAACGGCTCTTGCATTCCGCCCCCGAGGAAATAACTGAAATTGCCCCCGAGGTCTGACGCGGGTTTCCAAGTGAGGGAGGGTAGGGTGGTGGCGAGGCCATTGTCATTCTGCAGAGTAATCCATGCGGGCAGGGCGGCCGAATAATATGCGGAGCCTACCCAGTTGCCGCTCTTCTGGTCAATCCAGAATGCGCCGTCGGCAGCGTGGCCGGCCCCGAGGATGGCGGCGTCGCTATAGGGCGAGATGGCGTAGACGAGGGCTTTGCCTTCAGTGGCGGCCTTCAGTTCATCGCCGATGGTGGACACCACCATATTGCGCGGCGAGAAGCGGGAGCCGGTCTTTAGTCCTTGCGCCTCATTGTCGTCTACGCAATAGACGGGGCGCAGGGTATTGCGATCCAGCCAGTGGGTGGAGATAATTCCGTGGTCGTAGGGCACGGCGCCTGTGGCAATAGTGGCTACCGACGAGGCGCGCGTGGGTTCATTACTGGGATATTCGGCGTGAGTGTAGACGCGCCCTTGCTTTAATAACTTGCGAAACCCGTCTTCGCCGTATAGCGGCATAAACGCCTCCAAATAATCGCTGCGCAGACCGTCCACCGTGATATTCACCACCAAGCGCGGCAGTCTTGTGGCGGCCTTTGCCTCTATGCCCACAAGCAACGTGGCGGCCAAAACCGGAGCCAGTTTCATCAAAAGGGTGAAACTCTTATGGCTTTCCGACTGAAGGCCGTGCCCTTTGGCAACAGTGTTGGCGGAATACCGGCGAGGCGTGTGTCTTTTATATATTATATGGTGTTGGCTCATGAGGAAGGTGTCATGCTTTTTGGTGGGGCGAGGAGGGGGTGGCGGAATGTGTGGTCGTGGCCTTGGATGAGGAGACGGCAGCGCCGGTGCGTTTGATGCGAATCCACACGCAGATATTTGTGAGGCTACGGATTAAAAGGAATACCACCAATAGGATTGCGGGCGCGCTCACATATTGCGGAATCCACGGCAACGCCAATAGGAATGCCGCCAGAATGGGGGCTGCCACGATGTGGTAAGCCCAATAATGCCGATGGCGCGCACCTTTTATCTGCCAATAGAGACCCAGCAGGGGCAGAGGATTAAATACCCAGACGAGCCAGTTGCTGCCCACCGCGGGATGAGTGGAGAAGAAAAATAGGAAAGCCACTATACACCCCGCCACGGATTGAAGGATAATGGTAACGGTGTCGATGCCCCAAAAGATTTTTTTCTTTTTCCATTCTATCACTGCGCATGCCAATGCCCCTGCCACCAATATCACCGATACCGCGAGGGGCGATAGAGGAAAGCCTATCTCTCTATGTAGTGGCGGCAGGTCTATGAGGCGGTGGCTGTCTTTCACCAGTGGATAGATAATGCCGTCTCTGGCTTGGATGAGTGTGGTGGCGAAATCCTGCTCCAAGATGAGGGGCGCGAACTCCAATTCCCGGCCTGTGGCCAGTTGGTCGGCATCGCTGCCCAATACGAGGTCTTGGGCGAAGGTAGACCACTGATAATAATGGCTATAGAAATGGATGGCGTCTCTCCAAGTGCGGCTTACGGGGCGTGTGGGGTATTTCAGTTCACCGTTTACGGCTTCTTCTATCTTGTCGCGCACACGGGTGGCGCAGTTGTCGTAGAGGAAATTATAGCGGTAGACACAGTTTTCCGGGCGGGCGTTGGTTAGCAATGATTGCAACAGGTATGCGGCTTCGTTTTGAGTGAGATTGAGCACCTGCTCGTCCACATAACTGCCGCGCCTGCGGTATTGCTCCAGAAAGGCATCGGTCTCTTCCACGGCGCAGATATAATCGGTGTGGCCAAGGGCAAAGCGCAATGCAAAATTGCCGGAATTGAAATTAAAGACACCGTAATTGAATACGAGGTCGAGCGCGGAAGATTGCAACCCGCCGGAATGAGAGTCCTGCGCGACAGAATAGTTGTTCTGTGCGCCCGTGGTGTCTTTCTTTGAAGCCTCTCTTTGTATGCGGATGGCCGAATGGCCGTAGTATTCGTATATCTCGTTGCCCGGGCCGCAGGTTAATACACTGACGATGATGCGCGGGGCGGCGGAGTCGGCGGCGAGAGTGCGGTCGGTAAAGCCGGATTTCATCATTTGGCTCTGCGCCTGTTTGCCGATAACCTCTTTTAGGTGCTGCTGTTGCTGCGTTAGGTTTTTTTCGGCCTGTTGGCCTGCTCTCACCTCGCGCAGGAGATTGGCGGTGTCTGCAATATCCTGCGCCCTCGCCATAGCGGGGGAGCAAGTAATCGCTATTGCAGCAATCATCATCACCGCAATCTGCCATTGCCTCTGGATATAGCAACCAATCCTGTTCACCTATTATATATAATGTGGTTAAAGAATACTACTACGCTACCTATGTCTTTTTCGTGCGCATATATTACAGACTGCAAAGGTAGCAATTTCTTTTTAATTATGCATATTCTGTGCCATCTGTGGCGCAGGCGCGCGATTACGCGCTTGTTTGGTTTGTAAAAAGTAGGCCGGTATCCTTTAGGACACCGGCCTTTATTGATTACAATCCTTTTAGGAAAATTTTCTTATTCTCCAGCAGAGATGATTGAGTACAGACGGGTAACGTCTGCGGAGGTAGCATTGCCATCGCCATCAAGGTCTACGTTTGTGATGCTAAGACCGCTGCCCTCGCCCTCACCGATATAGCTATAGATGGCAGTAACATCGGCGGAGTTTACCTCACCATCACCATTCACGTCGCCAACTTTGGTAGGAGTTGGGATAAGCTCGAATGTGGCGTTTACGGACGTATTCTTGGAGATAGCCTTGATGGTGTAGCTGTTGTCGGTAACCTGATCTTTTACTTCAGCACCGTCTACAGTGAGAGAAGCCAACTGGTAGCCCTCATCTGCGCTAATTATCAAAACCACATCTTCGCCGGTTTGGATGGCGGCGGAAACTGTGTTGTTTTGAGATGTTTGACTGGTGTTGGAGATTGTGATAGAGCCGCCCTCGCCGGTTGCTACGGTAACAGTGAAACGCTTGTTGCCGGTGAGATTGTTGTCAAGCGCA
>CAZQVW010000163.1:0-5745 GCA_964596865.1 uncultured Bacteroidaceae bacterium | reverse complement strand
ACGGGCAATAGGGCGGATAACACGCCGCTATGCGGCTGATCCGCCCCTACATGGGCAAAACATACGCTTATGATTTTTACCGGAGACTATGAATTACTAATATAATAACGCGCTCCGCTGCGGACAATGTGGCGCGTGGCATTAAGATGCTTGGAAAGGTCCTCGCGAGCAAGCATATAGATGGTGGCAGTGCGCGAACTGGGCAACGCAGAAAAATAAGGGTCTTTGCTCACAAGCCATTCGGCGCGCTCCACACAGGAAAGTTTGGGAATTTCCTCCCACAAACGCGCCATGACGCGGGGGGATGTGCGCGTAACACCGAGACGCCCGTCCTTGAGGTGGCTGACACAGATGATATAAATGTCGTTGGAGCGGTCGGACTGGAGCAGTGCGTCATCTTTGAGGCGCCTGATGGTGATATGGCGGGAGAATCGGCGGTTGATGTCGCCCATGATGCGTCGAAAGGCGGGGCCGTGAGAGGAGGTATCGTGGATTTGGTGGGTGTGGATATAAAGGTGGATCATCTCGTGGATGATGGTGTCCTCAATCTCGGCCTCGGGCAGGTCGTAACGGCGCGAAACGGTGAGCGTCAGCACCTCCTTGCCTATTGGCTGGCCCAGTAATCCGCGCTTGCGGCGGTAGGACATCTGCCCGAGGTAGGTGCGCGCGGAGGAAAGGCGGAAGTTGGGGCGGGGAAGGGCGTTATTGAAACAAAGGCGATTGAAATAATCAAACTTCTCTTCCAAAAATGGCAAGGTGGGAATCATAGTCTAAGATTTTGGGAATGCAAAAGTAAGACAAAAAGCAAAAATCGGCCTCATCTTTTCGGTCATAAAAATAGGAGCGCACTAATTTTACTGCAAATAAGAACGGGCGCAGCGCATTGCGCGGAAAATTTCTGCGCTCTCTTGCCAAACAAAAATTTTTGCGGCAGTAAACCGTCCTAAAACGCCGAAACCGCGAAAAAAGGCGCATTAGGCAGCATTCTGCGGCATAAAAATAGCAAAAAGTGCTTTTTAATACTCGCGTTTGTACTCTGAATAGAATATTATTACTAAATTTGAAAACTCTAATTTGGTATACGTGCAAGAAAATATTATGAAAATAACAATGATAAAGAGAAAAATTACCTTTTCAGCACTGGCAATGCTTCTTTGCGGTGCAATGGCGATGGGCCAGACAAATAATGATGCTGGCCGCGTGGCGGTGGATTACAAGAAATACCCCGACGCCAACCCCTTTCCTAAGGTGGAAAGGACTAAATCGAATACCGTGGGCTCTACGCCCCGCAACGGACAGGCGCGCTCCGCATCCTATGCCGCCACGCGCCCCGACCACGTAAACAACGCCCTCAAAAAATTCTTCCCTCCCGTGATAAACCAAAGCGGTGGCTCGTGCGGCTCGGCGCAGGCCGTGTATTACATGATGGCCTACGAGATGAACTCCTATCGAAACTGGGACGCTTCCTCCACCGACCACCAGCTCCCCACTCACTTCACATGGCTGCAAACCTACGCCGGAGTGGGTATCGGCCCCATCGCCAATAAGCACGGCGTCCCCTCCGTTACCGACTACGGCGGCAACACTTACAGCAGACTGTTTGGCAATCAAGACACCTCGCAGCCCAACTTCGGATATATGCAGGGCTACGACAAGTGGTATCGCGCCATGTTTAATCATATCGTGGGCGGCGACACCTTCTGCGACGATAATCAGACCACACCCGTGGGGCGCGAACAGCTCAAACAGTGGTTGTGGAATCACTGGGGCGATGAAAGCTTCTATGCTGGCGGCATCAGCGGTATCGGCGTGGCCAGCGGCGGCACATGGGGCCGCATTCCCTCCACTCCCACCAACTCCTCCATCGGTGTGGCCGGAAAATATTGCGTGGCCTCGTGGGGAAAGACCTACGACCACGCCCTCACCATCGTAGGATACGATGACCGTATAGAATTCGACCTCGATTCCAACGGCATCATCGGCGAAAAGGACAAAGACGAGGTGGGCGCGTGGATTATCTGCAACTCGTGGGGCTCCGGATGGTGCAACGGCGGATTTATCTACTGCCCTTACAAGTATAGCTACAGTATGTTCACAAATACTATACCTATGAACTCCGGCCATTTCGTGTGGCGCAAGGATTATGAGCCCAAGCGCGTGTTCAAAATCAAGATGAGCTATTCGCGCCGCTCGGAATTATCCATCTCCGCCGGCATCAATGCCGACACCGCCGCCTTAGCCCCCTCCAATACCGATGTAATGCCGTATTTCAACTACGCCGGCGACGGCACCAAGTCCAATCCCGCGCCAGAAGTGCCCATGCTCGGACGCTGGCGCACGGGAATGAACTACGAGCCCATGGAGTTTGGATACGATGTAACGGATCTCACTCAAAGTTGCGACCTCACCAAGCCCCTTAAGTACTTCCTCGTCATCAAGACCAAGCCCGGAGCTCTCGGCCACGGCAATGTCTACGATTTTTCGCTGATGGATTATTCGGTAGACCCCGAAGGAATGGAAATTCCCGCCACAATCGACTCAGTGGCCGTCCTCAACGATGGCGAGACCACCATTATCTCCCTCGTAGCCCCCGGGCAGCAGTTCTATGAGCCCCACAATGTGAAATTAGATGGCAAGCGCCTCACCTGGACTGCCCCTATCTCCACCTATGATGTGGCAAATTACTGTGTTTATAAGGACAATCGGAAAGTGGCAGAGGTGCCTTCCTTCAGCCATTCCTATATTGTGGACGATCCTGACGCCACTTATTATGTTGCCACCGCATATAGTTATCGAGACGGCGCAGTGGAATCGCCCAAGAGCGCTCCCGCTCGCAATAGCGTGCTGTTTAAGCAAGAAGACACCAACAATGTGCTTTCGCTTAACAAGCAATGTTTGAGTTCTTCCTCATTATTGTCCACTGCTCTGCCTCAAGCCACCATTGAATTCTGGATAAAGCCAAATTCTCTGGCCAATAATCAATCTATTGGGCAGGATTGGGGCTCGTTTTTGTTCACAATCACTGCCAGCGGACAGGTGCAATGCGGGTGGAACACGGGCAGCGGCAGTTCTGACGCGCTCAACCGCGTGATTACCGCCGCGCGCTCCATCAAGACCGGCACATGGAGCCACGTTGCCTTGGTAGTAGATAATAATACCCTCACCGTTTACATTAACGGCATGAAAAAAGGTTCCACAAAGTCGGAATCATATAGCGGAATCCCCGCGTTATCCTCGTTTAACATCGGCACAGAGAAAGGCACCTTTGATGGCGAGATAGACGAGCTGAGGATATGGAATAAAGCCTTGAGTCAGGTGGAAATCTTCCGCAATAAAGGATTGGCCGTGGCCAATCCCACCGCGCAGGAGAACTTGGTGGCCTATTATCCGATGGAGACATACGAAAACGGCGGCCAGTTGTATCTGAAAGACTACGCCAGCGGTTATGACATCGCGCTAAATGCCGGTAAGACCGTGGCCGACGGTTCTGTGTTCGGCTCTTCGCAACTTGCATCTCACGCAGGATTTACTCTTCCCGCCTCGCCGTGCTACGCAGGCCAGCCCTTGAAATTCGTTTCGGCCGCTTTGGTGAGCACCGCCCACTGGCAATGGGCCGCAGAGGACGCCGATGTGAAATCTTTGAGCTCCCAAAACGCCACGTTCACCTTCTCCAAGCCCGGCATCTACTCCATAACGCAGACCATCACCGACATTTCCGGCGCCACGATGGACAGCACCCGCCAAGTGGAGGTCATAGCCGCCGATGCCCCGACAGCCGACTTCCTTATTGCCGCCGACACACTGGGCGAGGGCGAAGTATTCCATTTCTCCAACATCTCCAAGGCTTCCTGCGCCACCTACTCGTGGACTATGGCGGGAGCCGATGTGGAGAATGCCAACTCGGTGAACGCCACCGCCACCTATTCCAAGACGGGCGTCTATCCAATCCAACTGACGGCCACCAACAGTGGCGGCACCTCCACCAAGACACGCTATATCACCGTTACACACTCCGCTCCGCGCGTCTTGTTCAGCGCTTCGCCGGACGCAATCATGCTGGGCGAGACGTCCTACCTCGTAGACGACACTCGCAACAACCCAACTGACTGGAAATGGACTGTTTCCAACGGCAAGCACGCATATATCGTCAATGGCCAAAATTCTTCCATCACCCCAACCCATCCGGGCAACTATGATGTAAAACTGGAGGCCACCAACGATGTGGGCACCACCATAGATTCCCTGCAGGCTGCCCTCGTTGTGATGAACGCCGACTCCAAAAACGGACTTACCTTCACCGGCCACGAGAGCCTCACCTCCACCGCCGACCTCTTTGCGGATGGAACACGCGCATTCACCATTGAATGGTGGATGACCCCCAACGAACTGAATGGCGCGCTCAACATGACCACCTCCAGCGGCGCTTTCGCTCTCGATTGCAACCAAGACGGCGTAGCCACCCTCACCGTAGGCGACAAACAAACCTCCACGGATGAAGGATTCGTCATCCCCAACTCATGGCATCACTACGCTATCACCTTCACCTTCGGCAATGTGAAATTCTATCGCGATGGACAGTTGATTAAATCATCTTCTAATCGTATCAATACCCATACTCCCGCATGGGGACGCCTGATAGTGTCTACCGGCGACAACCATTTCTCCGGACAGCTGGACGAGCTAAGGATTTGGAGCAAGAGCCTCTCGCTTTCCACCATGAAGAATTACATCAACGCCCCACTGAAAGACGTGGAGACGCTCGTAAGCGACAACGGGCTCGTAGCCTATTATGATTTCAACCAGAACGGCGGTTCGGTGAAAGATCGCACGTCCAATTCCATCGACCTTGAGCGCACCGGCTTCGGTCCGGACGGCGATGCATGGGGATTGTCGAAGGGTGTGTTCACACTGGATTTGGATGAGTCCACCGATACCGTTACCGTGGACGCCGATGGTCTCACCTCATTGCAGAATGCAGTGGCCGAGGGCGCTCAGCCCGCCATCACAGGCGGCAACGGAGTAATTCGCTTCGTAATGACCGAGCCCACGGAGGTGTTTATCTACACTGCCGACGGTCAGTTGATTTTCCGCGACACGATAGACGGCACTCACTACCTTCCATTCCAGCCCGGCATCTACATTGCCAACGGCAAGAAGGTGAAAGTGGAATAACACAGCGTACTACCACTACATTATTATATAATACCAGCGTACTATTACGCATTACCACTACATTATTATATAAGGGCGGGGATTTTCCCCGTCCTTTTTGTGTGCAATAACCTCGGCGCGCACAGACATCGCCCCCTCTGAATCAAAAGTGGCGGCCAAACGAATATTTTCTTCGTGCTTGCACATAAAAAGCGCCTTCTGATTTCCAAAAATCCCGAGTGAGTTTGCGTTAACAGTACTGTTTAGATAATGTTACAGTACTGTTTAGTTATTGTTACAGTACTGTTTAGTTATTGTTACAGCACTGTGAACGCAAACTATCGCGGGGGTTTTTCGCGGCAGGTCGGGAGATTCTGAAATTAAGTCGGGATTTTTGGGATTTTAGTAGAGATTTTCTCCGCGTAGGGCGCCACAAATTGCGCAGAAAAGTTTTTTCGGGGCGAAAAAGTGTGGTATTCTGAAAAAGTGTCGTAACTTTGCAAAACAAACGACACGGCTGTCGCAACTAAAAACGAATAATAGGATTCTGGTGCGCAAGCATCGGGATTCTTTCTTTTTACCAGGCAGGGCCTG
>CAZQVW010000162.1:0-5810 GCA_964596865.1 uncultured Bacteroidaceae bacterium | reverse complement strand
GCTCGCAAGAAGACGGTGGAGCAAATTTGCAATCAGATTAATGAAAAATATGGCACCACCGTGGCCAATGCCGCCATATCAGACCAATATTATAACATGCGCGAGAAGATTGACCCCGTAATGCATGTTATAGACATTGCTATTAAGGCTATGGAGCAAGCCGGAGTGCCAGTAAAGATTCAGGCTATTCGTGGTGGCACTGATGGCGCGCAACTATCTTTCAAGGGATTGCCGTGTCCCAACATCTTTGCTGGAGGCATGAATTTCCACGGCCCATTGGAATATCTGCCCATCCCCTCTCTCCACAAGGCAATGAACGTGGTGGTAGAGATATGTAGATTGGTGGGACAGTATAACGATTGATAACGTATCTTACGTACGATATTTTTTGAGCTATGCCCAATATCGCATGATGAAAGTGTAGAAACATATCGTTTTAATACATAGATAAACACATAAAAGAAGATTATATGGCAAAGACAACAAAAACAGCCGCTCCTGCTTCCGGCGGCGATAAACTGAAAGCTCTTCAGGTGGCTATGGCCAAGATAGAAAAAGACTTTGGCAAAGGCTCTATCATGAAAATGGGCGATCAACCTGTGGAGAAAGTGGACGTAATCCCAACCGGAAGCATTGGACTGAACGCCGCACTGGGTATTGGCGGTTACCCCAGAGGCCGAATCATCGAGATTTTTGGCCCAGAATCGTCCGGTAAGACCACCCTTGCCCTCCATGCTATTGCCGAAGCACAGAAAATGGGCGGTATTGCGGCCTTTATTGATGCAGAACATGCCTTTGACACTTTCTACGCCGAGAAATTAGGCGTCAATGTTAAAGATCTGCTTATCTCGCAGCCCGACAACGGAGAGCAAGCCCTGCAGATTGCCGACCAGCTCATTTCTTCAGCCGCCATCGACATAATTGTGATTGACTCGGTGGCCGCTCTCACACCAAAGGCGGAGATTGAGGGATATATGGGCGAGAATAAAGTTGGTTTGCAGGCCCGCCTGATGAGTCAAGCCCTTAGAAAGCTCACGTCCACTATTTCCAAAACCAAGACTACCTGCATCTTCATCAACCAGTTGCGCGAAAAGATTGGCCAGATGTTTGGTAATCCCGAGACTACCACCGGCGGCAACGCCTTAAAGTTTTATTCCTCTGTTCGCCTCGACATTCGCCGCGTCCAATCCATTAAGAATGGCGACCAAGTAATTGGCAACAAGGTGAAAGTAAAGGTGGTAAAAAACAAGATGGCACCGCCTTTCCGCAAGGCCGAGTTTGAAATCACGTTTGGTATGGGTATTTCCCATGTGGCCGAGCTCACCGATTTAGCTGTGGCCTATGATATAATAAAGAAATCGGGCTCGTGGTTCAGTTATGATGGAGAGCGTCTGGCCCAGGGCCGCGAAGCCGTGAAAAGAGTGCTTGGCGACAATCCTGAACTTTCTCAAGAAATTGAAAACAAGGTGATGAACGTGCTTACGGGCGACAATGTGCCTTTGGCTACGGACAGTGAGGACGAAGACACCAACGACCTTGATGATGTAGCGGGCGAGGAGGGCGAACTGACCGATTAACCCACTCTTTCAGCAAGATGTTTTCATAATCACACGATATTATTGCAGGATGCGACTTCTTTAGGTGGTTGCATCCTGCTTTTTGTTTACATGAAAGCAAAGAAGGATTCAGCTATCGAGCGTTTGTTATTACATTTATAACGACTTATGCAATATATTGCGCACTACGAGTCTCCATTAGGCGGTATTACCGTTGCATCAGACGGTGAAGCACTGACCGGTTTGTGGTTTGACGGCCAGAAGTTCTTTGCAGATACACTTGGCACGCGACAGCAGGTGATTGGCGAGGAACATCATGTTCTTTCGGGCGCGCAAACAATGCAGTGTGAGAGCAAAAGTGCTTCCTCTTATAAGATTACAAATGGCGTTTCCGAGATACCAAAAGAAGAAATCTCTGTTTTTGATGACACGCTCAGGTGGCTGGACATTTATTTCTCCGGTAACAATCCGGATTTCACTCCAAAAATTAAAATAGCGGGGTCGCCATTTCGTAAGCGCGTGTGGCAATACCTACTTACGATTCCATACGGTCATACTACCACCTACGGCATTATAGCCCGCAGGATAGCTGTCGACTATAGCCAGAAGGCAATGTCGGCGCAGGCGGTGGGTGGAGCCGTGGCGCGCAATCCGATTTCTTTGATTATTCCGTGCCATAGGGTGGTAGGCAAAAATGGCAGTCTCACCGGCTATGCTGGTGGGATTGACAAGAAAATGGCATTGCTTAAGCTGGAGGGTGTAGATATGTCCCAAATCTTTTCGCCGATAATATAACTAATAAAAAAGATTATGGAGGAGCAATATTTTCAATACACGGAAAAGGAAACCAATTATCTGAAAAGCAAAGACAAGCGGCTCGCCGAAGTAATAGACAAAGTGGGGAAGATAGAAAGGCGCGTTATCCCTGACCTTTACACAGCTCTCGTTCACTCTATTGTTGGGCAGCAGATTTCCTCTAAGGCGCATCAGACTATTTGGACGCGCATGCAGGATACACTGGGTGGTATCACACCGGATAAGATTGCTGTGATGAGCGCAGAGGACGTGCAACGGTTTGGTATTTCCCTACGTAAAGCCCATTATATTAAGGATATTACAGACAAGATTATGAGTGGGGAATTTCCGTTAGAGCCCTTATACACTATGACTGACGAGGAAGTTTGCCGCCGTCTCTGCTCGCTCCATGGCATCGGAACATGGACTGCCGAAATGCTGATGCTTTTTTCTATGCAGCGTCCAAACATTCTTAGTTTCAACGATTTGGCTATTATCCGCGGCATGAAGATAGTCTATCATCACAGAAAGATAACGCGAGAACTGTTTGAGCGTTACCGCCGCCGACTCACTCCCTATTGCTCTGTGGCCAGTCTGTATTTCTGGGCTGTGGCAGGCGGACAATATTAGTAGTGGAGTTATAACAAAGCGTGTCTACTGAAAGCCGCTCATTTTATAGATTACCATATCGGCATTTCGTAGCTTACATCTTGCAATCTGTATGCAAAATATAGACGAATAATCCGCCCTTACACGCTCCGCAATTTTGCTTTTTGTTTTAGCGGATACTAATTATATTGTTGAACTACAAAAAAAGGGGTGCAACCTAACTGTGTGATTAGAGTTGCACTCCTTTTTCTATTTATAGTTGCCTATCTTTCTTACTTCACCTCCTCAAAGTCGGCGTCCTGGACGTTGTCTTTAGAAGAATCGTTGGACGAGGAGCCTGTACTGGAGTTTCCGGAGTTAGTAGAACCACTTCCATTAAATCCTGCACCACCGGCAGCATTAGGATCAAATCCCTGTGCGCCACCTTGAGCACCTGCATTCTTGTACATCTCGGTGCTGGCTGCGTTCCAAGCCTCGTTGAGCTCTTTGATAGCATTGTCTATCTGGGCTACATCGGAAGTTTTTTGGGCATCTTTCAGATGTTGCAAGGCAGTTTCGATAGCGGGCTTCTTGTCAGCGGGAAGTTTGTCGCCAAGCTCCTTGAGTTGATTCTCGGTTTGGAAAATCATCGAGTCTGCTTGATTTTTCTTATCGATAGCTTCGCGCTGCTTCTTATCGCTCTCTTCGTTTGCCTTAGCTTCGGCTTTCATGCGGTCTATCTCTTCTTTGGAAAGACCGGAACTGGCTTCGATACGGATGGCTTGCTCCTTGCCAGTGGCCTTATCCTTTGCGCTAACGGAGAGGATACCGTTGGCATCGATGTCGAAAGTTACCTCAATCTGGGGCACGCCGCGCGGAGCGGGCGCAATGCCGGTGAGATTAAATTGTCCGATAGACTTATTATCCTTTGCCATAGGACGCTCGCCCTGAAGCACATGGATTGTAACCTCGGTCTGATTGTCGGCAGCGGTGGAGAATGTCTCGGTCTTCTTATAAGGAATGGTGGTGTTGGCTTCAATAAGTTTGGTCATCACACCGCCGAGGGTTTCGATACCCATAGACAGCGGGGTAACATCCAAAAGTACCACATCGCTCACACCCTCTTCCCTATTGAGGATAGCGCCCTGAATGGCAGCGCCCACAGCCACAACCTCATCGGGATTAACGCCCTTTGACGGAGCTTTACCGAAGTATTGTTGCACCAGTTGCTGAACGGCAGGGATACGACTGGAACCGCCCACGAGGATAACCTCATCAATGTCGGATGTAGTAATCTTTGCGTCCTCAATAGCTTTCTTACACGGCTCAAGGCAAGCCTGAATAAGGTTGTTCGTAAGCTGTTCAAACTTAGCGCGAGTAAGAGTCTTTACCAAATGTTTAGGCACACCGTCCAAAGCAGTGATATAAGGCAGATTGATTTCAGAAGTGGTAGTGGAAGAAAGCTCGATCTTGGCTTTCTCGGCAGCCTCTTTCAGTCGCTGCATAGCCATGGGGTCTTTGCTAAGGTCTACACCCTCCTCTTGCTTGAACTCGCTCACGAGCCAATTGATAATGGCGTGGTCGAAATCATCACCACCGAGGTGGGTATTACCATTGGTGCTCAACACCTCAAACATACCGCTACCCAATTCCAAAATACTTATATCGAACGTACCGCCACCGAGGTCGAATACAGCGATTTTCATATCTTTGTTGCTCTTATCCAAGCCATAGGCGAGAGCGGCAGCAGTAGGCTCATTCACGATACGTTTTACATCCAAGCCTGCAATCTGACCGGCCTCCTTTGTGGCCTGACGTTGAGAATCTGAGAAGTAGGCAGGCACCGTAATCACGGCTTCCTTCACTTCCTGGCCCAAATAATCCTCGGCAGTCTTTTTCATCTTTTGCAGGATGATAGCGGAGATTTCCTGTGCGGTGTACTGGCGGCCATCGATATCCACGCGGGGCATACCGCCCACGTTTACCACCTTGTAAGGCACGCGCTTGATTTCTTCGCCCACCTGATCATATTTCTCACCCATAAAGCGCTTGATGGAATAAACCGTGCGCGTAGGGTTGGTGATGGCTTGACGCTTGGCAGGGTCGCCCACCTTACGCTCGCCATTCTCTGTAAATCCCACCACGGAAGGCGTGGTGCGTTTACCTTCACTGTTTGCGATGACCACAGGCTCGTTACCTTCATATACGGCAACGCAGGAGTTTGTTGTGCCCAGGTCAATACCAATAATCTTTCCCATAATGTTATATGTTTTATTTGTTATTATTTCTATTGTCTTTGCGATTTTTGTGTCGCTGCCATATAGAATGCAATAGCTGTGCCAAACTCTGTGTTCTGCCTAATATGATTTTTTGCTGCGCATCTTGTCTTATTTATTTTTCCCCTTGGCGTGCCGCGAGCCTCACCCTATATATATAATAAGGTCTGGTCAGCAAGATATAGGCAAGTAAGAGAAAGTCACGGTAAAAGTTGATGAAAAAGACCGTTACCTTATAATAATACCCGCACATTTTGGCGTGCAGGACAGTACCAATATTAGCGGGCTTTGCACTCTCCTAAAAAGTTGAGACCCAGGCAAAAACCACCAATACAGATTGAATCAAGACATAGCGCGTACCGAAAGAGAATTTCAGTGACCTCGTATAAAAACCTGCCGCACTTGGCTAAAACATACACTTTTTTATTTTACCGGACACCAAAAATAATAAATGTGCGGCTACAAGTGGACGGTTTTGTTGAGGAGGTAGCTGTCGAGCAGGACGCAGGCGGTCATGGCTTCCACTATGGGCACGGCACGGGGCACTACGCAGGGGTCGTGGCGGCCATGCGCCTTAAAAGTAACGGGCTGACCA
>CAZQVW010000161.1:0-5829 GCA_964596865.1 uncultured Bacteroidaceae bacterium | reverse complement strand
CTAAACAGTACTGTTAACTTATTGTTACAGCACTGTGAACGCAAACTTGCGCGGGATTTTTTCGGGCGGGCAGGGGAAAAATTGGATTTCGCAGGGGAAAAATTCGTTTTAGCAGGGGGAAAATTGGATTTAGCAGGGGAAAATTGGATTTAGCAGGGGAAAAACAGGCACAAAAGGGGCACTATCGCCTCCGACACGGCGACAAATGATTTTAGCAGGGGGAAATTTCGTTTTAGCAGGGGAAAAATTGGTTTTGGCAGGCGCAAATCACGATGATATTTAGGGAACAAATTCTTAAAGACATTGAAAATGTGCCGCGCTTGGTCATTTTTTTGTAATTTTGCAATCCATATAAACACAAACGAAAAGACTATGAATATATTGGAGCTCAGCGAGCAGGAGATACTGCGGCGCAACAGTTTGGAAGAGATACGGGCAATGGGTATCGACCCCTACCCTGCCGCAGAATATAAGGTAACAGCTTACAGCACCAACATAAAGGATAATTTCAAAGACGACGGTGAGAAGCAGGTGGTCTCCATCGCCGGCAGAATAATGAGCAAGAGGGTGATGGGCAAGGCCTCGTTTGCCGAAATCCAAGACTCGAAAGGGCGCATCCAGGTGTATATCACCCGCGACGACATCTGCCCGGGCGAGAATAAAGACTTGTATAATGTCCTGTTTAAGCGCCTATTGGATTTGGGCGACTTTATAGGGGTGAAAGGCTTTGTATTCCGCACCCAGACGGGCGAAATCTCTGTGCACGCGCAGGAGCTCACCCTTTTGAGCAAGAGCCTAAAACCGCTGCCCATCGTAAAGGAGAAGGACGGCAAGGTGTATGACGCCTTTGAAGACCCCGAGCTCCGCTTTCGCCAGCGCTATGTGGATTTGATTGTGAACAAAGGTGTGAAAGACGTGTTCCAAAAGAGGGCCATCGTCATCTCCACGATGCGCCGCGTGTTTGACGAAGCCGGTTATACCGAGGTGGAGACCCCCATCCTCCAGCAAATAGCCGGCGGAGCCTCGGCGCGCCCGTTTATCACCCACCATAACGCCCTCAATATCGACCTCTATCTGCGTATCGCCACCGAGCTCTACCTCAAGCGCCTGATTGTGGGCGGATTTGAGGGTGTGTATGAGATAGGCCGCAACTTCCGCAACGAAGGCATGGACCGCAGCCACAACCCCGAGTTCACCTGCATGGAACTTTATGTGAGCTACAAGGATTACAACTGGATGATGTCGTTTACGGAGAAGTTGTTGGAAACAATCTGCGTGGCCGTGAACGGCACAAGCGAAGTGAAGGTGGGCGACAATGTTATCAGTTTCAAAGCCCCCTACCGCCGCTTGCCTATCCTGGACGCAATAAAAGAAAAGACCGGTTACGACCTCAACGACAAGAGTGAGGACGAAACCCGCGAGATTGCCAAGAAACTGGGCATCGAGGTGGACGACACTATGGGCAAGGGCAAGCTCATCGATGAGATTTTTGGTGAGACGTGCGAGGGCACATTCATCCAGCCCACCTTTATTACCGACTACCCCGTGGAGATGTCGCCCCTCACCAAGATGCACCGCTCAAAGAAGGGCCTCACCGAGAGATTTGAACTGATGGTGAACGGCAAGGAACTGGCCAACGCCTATTCCGAGCTCAACGACCCGCTGGACCAAGAGGAACGCTTTAAGGAGCAGATGCGCCTGGCCGACAAGGGCGACGACGAGGCCATGATTATCGACCAAGATTTCCTGCGCGCCCTGCAATATGGCATGCCGCCTACCAGTGGTATCGGCATGGGCATCGACCGTCTGACTATGCTTATGACAGGCCAGCCCAATATTCAGGAAGTAATCTTGTTCCCCACGCTTAGGCCGGAAAAGAAAGTGCCGCAAAGCTCTCTGAAAGAGTGGGCGGAGATTGGCGTGAGCGAAGAATGGGCGTATGTGTTGAGGAAAGCAGGCTTCAACCTCATTTCCGACATTGCCGACCAGAACGCGCAGGGCCTGCAACAGAAAATCCTCGAAATCAATAAGAAATATAAACTCGGATACGAAAAGCCTACGCTCCAGACTATCCAAGAATGGATAGATAAGGCCGCAAAAGAATAAGAGACATGGGGTTTCTAAGGAAACTTTGGCACAAGGCACTCCACCCCACAACGCCATGGGGCGTTACCGGCAATAGTATTGCCATCATCGGGTCGGGGTCGTGGGCTACGGCCGTGGCCAAGATGGTGGTGGAGCGTACGGGGCATATCGGTTGGTATATACGTCGGCCGGAACAGATAGCCGAATTTAAGCGGCTCCACCATAATCCGTCTTATCTCACCACGCTCCAGTTTGATACCAGTGAGATAACATTCTATAGCGACATCAATCTCATCGCCAAGAAATATGATACCCTGATTTTTGTGGTGCCATCGCCATATCTGAAGGGGTATCTGGACACCATCACCGCGGATATTAGCAGGAAGACCGTAGTGTCGGCCATCAAGGGCATGGTGGCGGGCGAGGATATGCTGGTGTCGGATTATATGAAGGTGCGTTTCGGCATCAAGCCCGAAAGGATAATGTGTATCGGCGGGCCCACCCACGCCGAGGAGGTGGCAATGCATCATTTCACGTTGCTCACCATCGGTTGCTCCCATTTGGCCACGGCGCGCAAGTTTGCCGACCTATTGCATAGCGACTATGTGAAGGCCGAAGCCTCGCCAGACATCACGGGCATAGAATATGCCGCAATCCTAAAGAACATCTACGCCATCTGTGCGGGGATATGCAACGGCCTGCGCTATGGCGACAACTTTTTGGCCGTTTTGCTCACCAACTGCGCGAAGGAAATGCACCGCTTTCTCAACGCCGCCGCCCCCGGCAAGCGCAATATCTGCGATAGTCCGTATTTAGGCGATTTGGCCGTTACGTGTTATTCCAATTTCTCGCGCAATCGCACATTCGGCACGATGATTGGGCGCGGCTACAGCGTGAAGAGCGCGCAAATGGAGATGAAGATGGTGGCCGAAGGCTATTATGGCACCAAATGTATAGCCGAAATAAATAATGTACGCTATCATGTGGACACGCCCATCATCGACACCGTTTATAATATCCTGTATCAAAATGTTGCGCCGGACAAAGCGATACGCGAACTCACGAAGCACCTCACTTAGCCGGAGCCAATTTTCGTTAAAGCCAGAGTTGCTCGCCCGCGCAGCAAGTTTTCAGCCGCACAGAGCAACACACAATATTCTCTGAACGAAATATTTCACAAGCAACTAATCAACAAAAGCTATGAATATCACATTAGACATCTCTAAGGCCGTGGAATTTCTTCCGGCCAACTCACTAAACAGTTATAAGGCCTCGGCCGAAAACGCAATAAAGGCATTGGAGGACGGCACTTGCGCAGGCAACGATTTCCTCGGCTGGGTAAACCTCCCCTCCCAGACCACCCAGGATTTCCTCAAGCAGATTAACGACTGTGCCCAGACCCTGCGCTCCTTGTGCGACACCATCGTGGTGGCCGGCATCGGCGGCAGTTACCTCGGCGCCAAAGCCGTTATCGCTGCCCTCAGCAATAATTTCCCCAAAGCCCAGCAGGGGCCGGAAATCCTGTTCGCCGGTAATAATATCAGCGAGGATTTCCTGTATGAGCTCACCGAATATCTGAAAGACAAACGCTTCGGCGTAATCAATATCTCAAAGAGCGGAACCACCACCGAGACCGCCCTCACTTTCCGCCTCCTGCGCCGCCAGTGTGAGCAACAAAGGGGCAAAGACGAGGCCCGCAAGGTGATTGTGGCTATCACCGATGCCCACAAGGGAGCCGCACGCGCCGCCGCCGACAAGGAGGGCTACACCTCTTTCATCATCCCCGACAATGTGGGCGGCCGCTTCTCGGTATTGACGCCCGTGGGATTGCTGCCCATCGCCTGCGCCGGTTATGACATCGAAGCCCTCGTGCGCGGCGCGCAGGATATGGAAAAACAAACGGCTGCCAGCGTGCCCTATGACCAAAATATCAGTATGCAATACGCCGCCGTGCGCAATGCGCTCTACCATGAGGGTGGCAAAAAGATAGAAATCCTGTGTAACTACCAGCCCAAACTGCATTACGTCTCCGAATGGTGGAAACAGCTCTACGGCGAGAGCGAGGGCAAGGACCACAAGGGCATCTTCCCCGCCAGCGTAGACCTCACCACCGACCTCCATTCCATGGGCCAGTGGATTCAGGACGGCGAGCGCTCAATCTTTGAGACTGTATTGAGCGTGGAGCAACCCAATTACTCCCTCCTCTTCCCCAACGATGACGAAAACCTCGATGGCCTCAACTTCCTCGCAGGCAAGCGCGTGGACGAGGTGAACAAGATGGCCGAGCTCGGCACCCGTCTGGCCCATGTGGACGGTGGCGTGCCCAATATCCGCATCACCGTGCCTCGCGTAGACGAATACAGTATCGGCCAGTTGATTTATTTCTTCGAAAAAGCCTGCGGCGTGAGCGGATTGATCCTCGGCGTCAATCCTTTCAACCAGCCCGGCGTGGAGGCCTACAAAAAGAATATGTTCGCTCTGCTGGGCAAGCCCGGCTATGAAAAAGAGACGCAGGCCATCAAAGAGCGCCTAAGCAAATAAGCCTACGCTATCGCGGCCACAGCCCGCAAACACCTTATTTATAATTACTATAATTGAAGACTCTGTATTAATGAACTTCAATAAAGATAATATCACTGCTTATCTTAACGAATACGGCTTTGAGCGCACAAGGCTCAAGGCCGTATTCTTTGATATGGACGGGGTATTGTATAATTCTATGCCCCATCATGTGGAGGCCTGGGTAAAAGCATCTAAAGATTTCGGACTCGGCATGACGGCAAAGGACGTCTACCTAAATGAGGGGCGCACCGGCTTTTCCACAATGGATTTGCTCACCCATCGCCAGTGGCACCGCCCCACCAATCAGGAGGAAGTAGACCGTATCTACGCCCGCAAATGCGAGTACTACAACCAATTACCGCCCGCCGACCCTATGCCCGGAGCCCTGTCCCTACTTCGCCAAATCCAGCGCGACGGTATGCAAATTTGCCTCGTAACCGGCAGTGGCCAGCACTCCCTGCTCCAGCGCCTCAATCACGATTACCCGGGAATTTTTCATTCCGACCTCATGGTAACAGGCTTCGATGTGAAAAAAGGTAAGCCCGACCCCGAGCCTTATCTTATGGCGATGCACAAAGCGTGCGTACAACCGTGGGAAAGCATTGTGGTGGAGAATGCGCCGCTCGGCGTAAAAGCCGGCCACGATGCCCGCGCCTTTACTATCTGCTGCAATACCGGCCCCCTGCCCGATAGCGTCCTCCAAGATGCCGGCGCCCACCTCTTGCTCCGCTCCCTCCAAGAACTTTCAGACCTCTGGCCGCAATTGTACGCCGCCATGGAGTAAGCTTATGAAACCCCGCGACCGGCGCGCGACAACATAAAAAAATCATTTTTTCAGCCCAAAATTATTGCGGGCTGATTTTTTTCTTTACATTTGCAACGTAAATATCTGTATCTATTATAAAAAACTCTCTCGCTTATGAAAAAACTCTTTGTTTCTTTGATTTGCCTGTTATTTATCTGCGTTGCTCAAGGGCAAAAGCCGCCAATAATCAAAGCAGGCTCTGTAATTTCAGTAATCTGCCCTGAAGAAATCAGGGCTAAGAAAGTTAATGTTGGAGATTTGATTACGTTTGAAGTAGATGAGCCGTTTATACAACGGGACTCTGTATTAATTCCAACCAAGACAAAGGTTTACGCAAAAGTTCTCGTGGCTAAAAAGTCTGGTATTGCCGGAACTAA
>CAZQVW010000160.1:4919-5867 GCA_964596865.1 uncultured Bacteroidaceae bacterium | reverse complement strand
TAGTTATTGTTACAGTACTGTTTAGTTATTGTTACAGCACTATTAACGCAAACTTGTGCGCGATTTTTTGACATTAGGTGGCTTTTTACGCACGTGAGGGCGGGGAAAATGCACGCAAAGTCTATATGTTGTTGATTTAACCGGTATAATCTTGATTTAACCTGTAGGGGTGGGTTTTATACCAGTCCGCGAATTGCTATTACAACTAATGGCGTGAATTACAGAATGTTATTCTGCTATTTTTAGGGCGGGTATAAACGCACCCCAAAATTTTCGTTTCTCAAATTTTGAGGACCCCGCACCCGCCCCAACAGGCAAAATCAATGCGCCGCGTGTGTGCAAGACTTTTTTTCGCCGCCACGTATAAGATTCTCTCCGACGTAGTTTCCCTTTCTTGCGCTATAAAACAAAAATAAGCCGCCACAAATTTATTTTTGTGGCGGCTTAAATGACAAATTACTGTGATTTGTTTATCTGCCTTTGAAACCATTGCGCTTTGCGTAGGAGAGCGGCGTGTTGTCGTACTTCTTTGCAAATGCGCGGCGGAATGTGCTCACCGAGGCGAAGCCGCAGTCGGTGGCGAGGTCGCGAATGGAGTGGGAGTTCATGTAGTCTTTCACATGGAAGAGCTCATCAGCTTTCTCCAAACGGAGGTTGTTTACGTAATCGTTGAATTTACAGCCCTTCACCTTGTTGATCATGCGCGAGGCGTAGGTGCGATTAGTGCAGAGGGCAGCAGCGATTTCTTTCAACGACACGTCTTTGCGAAGATAGAACTTGGTTTTCTTTGCCAAATCGTCGAGACGTTGCTCCAAGCGGCGGTTCAGTTCTTCTTCTTCCAGGCCAAAAGGCAGTGCATTTGGATTTCTCATTGCTGTAATAATTTGTTAGTTATTTTTAATGTTATTCTCTCAATTCTATTAGGCTGTAGGGCTATCCCTGCGCCCG
>CAZQVW010000160.1:0-4909 GCA_964596865.1 uncultured Bacteroidaceae bacterium | reverse complement strand
CCCGTATTCGAGATATGAATTAGTGTGTTTTTTATCAACCGTTCGCAAAGGTAAATAATAAGTTTAGATTGAAAAAGTATTTCGGGCGATTTTTGTTGGTTTTTAGTAAATATTTATCATTCGGCCCTGTGTTTTTATAATAATTGCACCTTTCTGCTGTCATTTTGATGCTCTTTATTCCCTAAAAGGGGAGGATTTATTCCTTTTCGTGGCGGGGAGTTGGAGCCGCTGGTTGCATCGATTGCCACAGGGCGAGGGCGGCGTTTTCGGCGGCCTCCATTTTTTCGCGCTCGCCGGGCCCTTTGTCGTTGATGCCACAAAGATGGAGCACGCCGTGGGCGATGACGCGCCGGAGCTCTTCATCGTAATCTGTGTGCTGGTCGATGGAATTGCTCTTAACGGTGTCCAGACTTATGAAAATGTCGC
The DNA here is from genome assembly GCA_964596865.1 of uncultured Bacteroidaceae bacterium. Classification (GTDB taxonomy): domain Bacteria; phylum Bacteroidota; class Bacteroidia; order Bacteroidales; family Bacteroidaceae; genus UBA6382. Next base: position 4,483 of record CAZQVW010000160.1, on the reverse strand, counting down.
CGTGGATTGTATTGCCCTCATCATAATCAAAGGTGATGATGTCTGTGTAATAATCGTGGTGGAGATATTGGCGGTTCACGTCAAGAATTTTATTGTCATCGCAAAATTCGTAGCCTATATCACCGATTTTCTTTCCGTAGGTGGCGGCCACGGCTCGTAGCCAGTGGGTGGTGAGCCGCCTATGGATTTTGGGAAACGCCACACTGCCGTCTGTTTGATATGTTATCATATAAGGTGAGGAATAAAAGACGCGTTGTCGAAATCTATTGCCGTCTTGCTGGGGTGAGGGCGGCAGGAGCTAATCAAAGAGCTCGGGATTGGTGTCGAAGAGGTCGGGCTGATTGCTCCTGCGCGAGAGACGCGAGCGCCCAAGGTGCTCATAAGCGAGGTCGGTGGCTTCTCGGCCGCGCGGTGTGCGCTTGATAAAGCCCTCCATGATGAGAAACGGCTCGTAGACCTCCTCCACTGTGCCTTGATCCTCGCCAATGGCAGTGGCGATGGTGCTTACTCCCACGGGGCCGCCATTGAATTTGTCGATAATGGTGGAAAGAATCTTGTTGTCGATTTCATCTAATCCGAAAGCATCGATATTGAGCGCTTCCAAGGCGAGGTGGGCGATGTTGAGGTCGATAGCGCCGTTGCCCCTCACCTGCGCAAAATCGCGGACGCGCCTCAACAGGGCGTTGGCCACGCGGGGCGTGCCTCGGGAGCGGCCGGCAATCTCGGCAGCCGCGTTGGGATCGATATGTATCTTGAGAATTTGGGCGGAGCGGCTGATAATGGTGGCCAAAGTGTCGGCATCGTAATATTCCAAGTGGAGATTGATGCCGAAACGGGCGCGCAACGGGGCGGTGAGCAGGCCGCTGCGAGTGGTGGCGCCCACGAGGGTGAATGGATTGAGCTCAATCTGGATGGAGCGCGCGGAGGGCCCTTTGTCGATCATGATGTCGATACGATAATCCTCCATCGCAGAATACAAATACTCCTCCACTACGGGCGAGAGCCTGTGAATCTCGTCTATAAAGAGCACATCGTGAGGCTCCAGCGAGGTGAGCAATCCGGCGAGGTCGCCAGGCTTGTCCAATACGGGCCCACTGGTGATTTTAAAGCCCACACCCAATTCGTTGGCGATGATATTGGAGAGCGTGGTCTTGCCCAATCCGGGCGGACCGTGGAGAAGCGTGTGGTCCAAAGGCTCGCCCCTGTATTTAGCCGCCTCCACAAAGACTTTAAGATTGTCCACCACCTTCTGCTGGCCGTGGAAATCATCGAAGGTGAGGGGGCGCAGGGCGTTTTCGTACTCCTTATCGGTGGGCGAGCCCTGTTGCTGTGAACGGATGTCGAAAGTATCTTCCATAATCTACTGTTCTTGTTGGATTACCTCGAGGGCTTTCTTCAGCATGTCGCGATCCTCGTTGATGATGGCGAAATATTCCGACATATCCCAAAGATCGCGGGCGATGAGCGCCTTGATAAAGCGATTTAATAGGGGCTTGGTCTGCTCGGCCTCCTGCTCGTCTTTTGGCAGGACGTTCATCTTTTTCCCTTGGGCGAAGATAGTGTCGATAACCTCCTCGGGCACTTGAAATTCCGCCTTGTATTTGTCAAACTTCTTGTATTCCTTTGTCAGTTGCTGGCGATGATTGTCGAAATAAGTGAGATAGGAATTGAGGATGACGTTTTTGCGGGAGAGATTGCGGTAGTAGCGGGTGTAGACGTTGGTGTCGAGCGGCACAAAATAGTCGGGCATGATTCCGCCGCCGCCGTAGACCACTCTATGCTTGTTCAGAGTGTAGCATTTCAGCGAGTCGGCGAAATGGATGCTGTCGAGGTGCATCAGTTCGCCGTTGTTGTAGCGATTCATCACGTCCTCATCGTAGTCTTGCTTCTTGCCTTTTTCGTAGGGCTTCTGAATGCAGCGGCCGGAGGGCGTGTAATAATGCGAAACGGTGAGGCGAATCATCGAACCGTCGGGCAATTCAATCGGGCGTTGCACCAGACCTTTGCCAAACGTGCGGCGCCCTACGATTAAGCCGCGGTCGTGATCCTGTATGGCCCCGCTGACAATCTCCGCTGCGGAGGCCGTGTATTCATCCACCATCACAACCACCTTGCCCTCGGTCATAAGGCCGCCGCTGCGCGCGGTGAGTTTCTGGCTTGGCACAGAGCGCCCGTCGGTGTAGACCACAAGGTCGCCTTCTTTCAGAAATTCGCTGGCCACTCCGTTGGCTGCGTCGAGATAACCGCCGCCGTTTTCGGTGAGGTCGAGGATGAGGTCGCGCATGCCCTGCTTTTTCAGTTTTTGGATGGCCTCGCGGATTTCATCTCTGGTGGTGAGGGCAAAACTGCTGATACGAATATATCCTATGCCGGGCTGGAGGATGTAGGCGGCGTCGAGGGAGTGGAGGGGAATCTTGTCGCGAGTGAGGCGGAAGGAGAGTGTCTCGCTCACGCCCTTGCGCTTCACGCCGATGACCACTACTGTGCCCTTTGGCCCGCGCAGGCGCTTCATTATCTGGTCGCGCGGCATCTTTACGCCGGCTATGGCGGTATCGTTTACGAGGATAATTCGGTCGCCGGCCAGTATACCGGCTTTTTCCGACGGTCCTTTCGGCACCGTCTGCAGAACAACCAACGTATCGTTGAGAATATTGAATTGCACCCCGATGCCTTCGAAATTACTGTTCAGAGGTTCGGTGAATTTCTTGGTCTCCTCGGCGTTGGAATAGCTGCTATGGGGATCCAACAGGCTCAGCATTCCTTTTATGGCCGCGTCGGTGAGGGCGGTGGTGCTGGTGGTGTCGATATAGAGGGCTTTGGTGGCCAATAATGCCGTGCCGATTTTCTGGACGGCGAGGTCGATTTGCTCTCTTTCCACTGCCGATTGGCTCCAGCCCGACAGGGCGAGCAAACTGATTGCGATAAATGAAAATATTTTTCTCATAATAATTGTTTTCGAGGGTGTAAAGATGGTTTTGGAGGAGAAAATGTTGGCTTGTGATGGAGTAATGACAGGTTTCTCTCGCTGTTAGGGCAGAAATTCGCTGATGTCGCGGCCGAAATGGTGGAGCTCTCTCACCACGGAGGAGGAAAGGGCCGCAAATTCGGGGCGCGAAAACAAGAGAACGGTCTCTAAATCGCCGATTTTACTATTGATTTCAGCGATATTGCGCTCGTATTCAAAATCTTTGACCGAGCGCACGCCCCTCACCACAAACTTGGCGCCCACGCTGTGCGCAAAGTCCACCGTCAGGCCCGTATAGGCCATCACCTCCACCCTGTTTTCGTTTTTATATAGCTCCTGAATGTTGCGGATGCGCTGTTCCACGCTCTGGAAAGGGCTTTTGTTTTCGTTGATGCCCACGCCGATGATAATGTGGTCAAACAAGGGGAGCGTGCGCCTCACTATGTCGGCGTGTCCGCGGGTGAAGGGGTCGAATGTGCCCGGAAAGATGGCGGTTTTCATTCGCAATAGTGGTTTTGGGCGGCATTGAGTGTTGAGCCGTATAGGTGTGAGATGATTTTTTATTGTTCAGCCACGATTATTCTTCGTCGTCAAAATCCTCATCTGGGCGGTCTTCTTCGATAACGAGGTTGTTGATGATAAAATTCTGGCGGTTGGGAGTGTTTTTGCCCATATAGTAACTAAGGAGTTCGCTAACGTGGTCGGTCTTGTGGAGGCTAACCTGCTCCAATCTGATGCCGGGGCCGATAAATTCCTTAAACTCGTCGGGATTAATCTCGCCCAAACCTTTGAAGCGGGTGATTTGCGGTTCGGGCCCCAATTCGCGGATAGCATCGAGGCGCTCTTGCTCGCTATAGCAATAGCGTGTGATATATTCCGAGCGGTCGGTTTGGTTATGCTTCTTGAGGATGGCGGCGCCGGCGGCGTTGTCGTCCACCTTGTGGGCGGGAGCGGAGCGCACCTTCTTTTTATTATTGCGGACGCGGAAAAGGGGTGTCTGGAGAATGTAGACGTGCCCTTTTTTGATGAGGTCGGGAAAGAATTGCAAGAAGAAAGTGAGCATCAATAGGCGAATATGCATTCCGTCTACATCGGCATCGGTGGCCACAATCACCTTATTATATCTTAGGCCGTCCAGTCCGTCCTCGATGTTGAGCGCGGCCTGCAGGAGGTTGAATTCCTCGTTCTTATAGACTATCTCCTTGGATTCGCCGAAGCAGTTAAGCGGTTTTCCGCGCAGCGAGAAAACGGCCTGGGTCTGTGCATTGCGACTTTTTGTGATTGAGCCGCTGGCGCTGAGGCCCTCGGTGATGAAAATAGAGGTGTCTTGGCGCGGGTCTTCGGCATCGGGAGCCTGACCCTTGCGCAGCTTGGGCGCGGGGTCGTTGTAATGGATGATACAATCGCGCAGTTTGGGATTATTGATGTTGATTTTCTTGGCGCGCTCGCGAGCGGCTTTGCCCACCACGGAGGACATGGCTTTGCGGTCGGCCTGCGAGGATTCTATTTTCTTTTGGA
>CAZQVW010000159.1:0-5899 GCA_964596865.1 uncultured Bacteroidaceae bacterium | reverse complement strand
TGTTACAGTACTGTTTAGTTATTGTTACAGCACTGTTAACGCAAACTATCTCGGGGAAAAATCGGAAATGCTCGCGTATTCTCATTCTAAGCTCGTGAGTTATCGTTGGCAGAACGCGATTTTTTGTTGGCATCACAAGGGTTTTATACTGTATTGTGGTCTGGGATGCGATTAGCAGTTTTGTTTTAAGAGACTTATGGAAGAGAGAATCATTTTTTTTGCGTAAATTTGCAGTAGTATTTGTCATAAACACATAAAACAGAAATAGATAACAACGAATATGACAGACTCTTATGCTTGCAACATAAGCAGGAAATTTACAATAATGGATTGCAAGACTGTGGATTTACCTACATTCACAGACGAGCGGGGCAGCCTGACACTGATGGACAGACAGACAGCGGAGGCCGAATTGCCGTTTGTGCCAAAGCGGGCATTCTGGATTCACCACACACCCGTCTCGGCCACGCGCGGAGAGCACGCTCATAGGAGTTGCTGGGAATTGGTGTTGGCCGTGAACGGGCAGTTTCATCTCACGCTTTCCGATGGACATACCACGAAAGATTTCACCCTTGACTCTCCCCAAACGGGTGTGCTCATCCCCCCGATGATATGGTGCAAACTGTGGGGATTTAAGGAGGGCACTGTCTGTCTCACCCTCGCCTCGCAGGATTATGATGCCGGTGGGTATATCAATGATTTCCAGACATTTCAAAAGAACATAGAGGCCATAGAGAATAAGCGATGATAGAATTGAGAACATATAATAAGGAGATGGCGGGTGATTGGGATGCGCTTGTAAGTTCCTCGCGCACACCCACCCTATTACACCTGCGGCCGTATATGGACTATCATCAGCATAGATTTAAGGACGCCTCCTTGGTGTTCCTAAACAGCAAGGGGAAAATAATTGCCCTGTTGCCCGCATGTGTTAGTAATAAGGACGACAAAACAGTATGCTCACACGAAGGACTTACTTATGGCGGTTTTATTTGTGCCCCTCACCTCCATTGCCAGGATCTAAATAACATTCTCACTCTTGCAATAAATCATTATAAAGAACAATTTGGCGCGCGATTTCTAAAAATCAAGCCTATACCTTATATATATAGCACGGTTCCTGCGCAAGACGAACTGTATTTACTCACCATAATGGGGGCAGTGTTGGAAGAACGGCATCTTAGTCAGACAATCCGGCTCTCCCACCCCGCAAAGATGAGCGAATTGCGGCGTCGCAGTATAACGAAGGCAAAGAAAAACGGCGTGGCTGTGCATCTGGCTGAAGGCGAAACGGATTGGCGAGAATTTCACACTCTGCTCACAGATGTATTAATGCGGCGGCATAATGTAATGCCGGTGCATTCCGCAGAAGAAATACTATTGCTCCACCATAGATTTCCAAACGAAATCCGATTGTATGTGGCAAAACAGGACAAACGGATATTGGCCGGAAGTGTGGTGTATATATCCCCGCAAGTGGCTCACACACAATATTTGGCCTCGTCAGACGAGGGGCGGGCTATGGGAGCACTGGATTTGGTGATAGACCATCTAATCCATAATTCGGACATACAAAAATGCGCATATTTGGATTTTGGCGTCTCCACAGAGAGAGACGGCTCTCTGAACGCAGGATTGGCTGCGCAAAAAGAGGGTTTCGGAGCCACAGGAGTATGTTATGATACATATCTGCTGGATTTGCAGCGATGATAATTGAGCCGAGATGAGAAAAGTTTATAAAGAATCACATTCAAAACACACAATATTTTGATACAACCGGCTCGCCACGCAGCGCCAGTCAGCGACTGGAGGCATTATAGCATGCCATTGGACGCGGACCACGCAGCGCCAGTCTGCGACAGGAGGCAATATTGCATGCCGTTGGACGCGGACCACGCAGCGCCAGTCAGCGACTGGAGGCAATATAACATGCCATTGGACGCATAGTTGCATTAAACAAAAACGTTTCCATATACTGTCGTGCAAATACGCTTAACAAGGAAAAAACTTAGACAACTAACATGATTCAAATACCATATTTAGACCTTGGAAAAGTGAACGGTCTTCATCAGAAAGAGATAGAAGAAGCCGCGATGACTGTGGTGCGCTCCGGATGGTATCTCAATGGCAATCAGGTGGGCGCTTTCCGAAAGGCGTGGGCACAATATAACAATGCCAAATACTGCGTAACCACCGCCAATGGATTAGATGCCCTCACAGCCTCACTTATCTCTCTGAAAATTCTGAGAGGCTGGAAAAAGGGCGGCGAGGTATTGGTGTCAGGTCTCACATTTATTGCGTCTTTTGAGGCTATCAGTAGAGTGGGAATGACACCCGTGCCAGTGGACGTGAATGAAAACGACTATCTGATGAACATCCGTTTGGCAGAAAAGGCTATTACGGAAAACACGGTGGCTATAGTGCCGGTGAACATCTATGGGCGATATACGGATATGAGGCCGTGGAGAAAACTGGCCGACAAATACCATTTGGCCATCGTGGACGATGCCTGCCAAATGCACGGTCGCTTTGATCTTTCCAACTATTGCGATGCAGTAGCTTATAGTTTCTATCCGGGCAAGAACCTTGGGGCGCTTGGCGATGCCGGTGCCCTCATCACCAATGACAAGGAATTGGCCGAAGTCGCCGAAATGTATTGTAATTACGGGTCGGAAAAGAAATACCACCATATTATTAAGGGCGTAAACTCCAGAATGGACGAGCTGCAGGCCGCCATTCTGAATGTGAAGTTAAAATATTTGGATTCTGACAACATATTGCGCCGCTCGCAGGCCAGGCGTTATAATGAGGGCATTAATAACGAGTATGTTACCCTCCCATACGAAGGCAAAGACGAAGACAAGAGCGTTTGGCACATCTATCCCGTATTCTCGCCTTACAGAGACGAACTGCAAGACTATCTCACAGGAAATGGCGTGCAGACGCTAATCCACTATCCCTTGCCGCCCCATAAACAGCAGGCATATAAGGAATTGAACGCCCACTCACTGCCGGTGAGCGAGAGGCTGTGCCAACAGGAATTGAGTCTCCCATTAAATCCTGCGCTTGCCCCACAAGAACAACAGCAGATTATTGATATTATAAACCGATTTAAGAAAGCATAGCAGACTCGGCTGTATACATCAATCAAGACAAATGGAGGGCACCTGCATCAAGATATTGATTTCTACGATAGGAAAGCGCATAGAGCGCGTGCCAGAAATCCTGCTGAAACCAAGAAATGACGTGGCATATATCATTTCTTGGCAAAAAGAGGAGAGCGAGCTTAATAATGTCAAGCATAGCGAATTAGCCAACAATATTAATCCGACTATCCAACTAATCCACAATAGGCAAGACGTGATATTATCTGTCATTCACGGCCGCGGACTGTCAGCTAATAGGAATAATGCAATTTCTGTTGCCCAAAAATCCACAAAGCCCAACGCCGATAGCCTCTGGATATTGGCCGATGATGACGTCAGACTGAAAGAGGACTGGTTGGAAGAGTTAAAACAACTGGCAGCAGCAAACAAAGATGCGGATTTAATGGTTTTGCAGGCGCAAACAGTAGACGGTCGCCCACTCCACTACTATCCGGCGCTGCCATTTGATTATCCACGTATGCCCAAAGGATTCTATTTCAATTCCATGGGCATGGTGTTGAGGGCAAATCGCCAATGGCCACAGTTTGACACCCGTTTTGGCCTCGGTGCACCGGTATTAAATATGGGCGAAGAGGACATCTTTGTTCATGATTGCTATAATAATGGACTTAAAATCAGCTATTTTCCGCAGCCCATCATAATGACCGCAGCCGTCACCACATCTTCGGCTTACTCCGCGGAGCCTGCCCTCCAAATGAGCAAAGGTGCAGTGCTCACCCTCTTGTACGGGAGAATTATGGCACTGCCACGGATAATTCTCACTGCAATCAAGATGAGAAAACGGCTCTCTCCCCTGCCCCATCTCCGGAATATGCTTCGCGGCATGAGGTATATTCTACACACACACCAAAAAGCCTAATCTACGCTTATATTAAATTGGTATCACCATTGCAATAATACACACTATTACCACACAAATTATGACTCAGCTCACTAATCTATTCTATAATCACTTTGGACATAAACCAGAAATAGAGGCTCTTAATACCGGTTCCGGCAGTAGTAGAAATTATTTCCGGCTTACAGACGGAGAGCACACTGCTATAGGCACTGTCGGCACCTCACGAGAAGAAAACGACGCCTTTCTCTATGCAACACACCATTTCCACAATCGCCAATTGCCAGTGCCGCAGATATATGAGGTGAGCGACGACCACATGACCTACTTGCAGGAAGATTTGGGCAACACATCCCTGTATCAAGCTATTAAGCAGGGGCGGGAAAATGGCGGAGACTATTCCAGCCAAGAGCAAGAATTGCTGTCTGAAGCCATCCGCTTGTTGCCACAATTTCAAATCAATGGAGCAACGGGATTTGATACTGCCAATTGTTATCCCACGCCAAGAATGGATGCCGAATCGGTGATGTTTGACCTCAATTATTTCAAATACTGTTTTCTAAAACTATTGCCAGACCTCGATTTCAATGAGCATCACCTGCAAGAAGATTTCGGTCAGCTAAGTAATGACATCGATGCTTTATCAAACACAGGCAAGTCGCTTATATTAAGAGATTTTCAAGCGCGAAATATAATGATAAAACAAAGCTTTGGCAATAGAAGTGAAATAGAGAACAACAAAGATCCTTACAAACTTTATTTTATCGATTACCAAGGCTGCAGAATAGGCCCACCGGAATACGATGTGGCCTCTTTCCTTTGGCAAGCATCTGCTCATTATCCCCAAATCCTGCGAGAGAAACTGATTGAAGATTATATCGAGGCACGCACGGCCCTTCTCCCCACTTCTAAAGATGAGATAAGAAACAGACTGAACCTTATGGTTTTGTTTAGGACAATGCAAGTATTGGGAGCCTACGGATTTCGCGGATTAATCCAAAAGAAAGAGTATTTTGTTCGTTCTATACCGCCAGCAATCGATAATCTTAAAGAAATTCTTGCCGCCGGTGCCGCAGACAATTACCATTATCTGAAAGAAATCCTTTATGGCGTAATTAAAAGTAATGCCACACCTATGTCCTCAAAGCCAACCGCCGCTGCAATACCCAATACATCAAGGGGCGAACTCACTGTAACAGTATATAGTTTCTCATATAAAAAGGGTATTCCAAAGGATGAAAGTGGCAATGGCGGAGGCTATGTGTTTGATTGCCGTTCCACCCACAATCCGGGGCGATACGAGCAGTATAAAAAGATGACAGGACTGGATCAGCCCGTAATCAAGTTTTTGGAAGATGACGGTGAAATCACCAAATTCCTTGACCACGTATATGCTCTGATAGAACATCATACGGAAAGGTATATTTCGCGCGGGTTTACCAATCTGATGGTGAGTTTTGGGTGTACGGGAGGCCAACATCGCAGCGTGTATTCCGCCCAACACTTGGCCGAGCATCTTCACGCGCGTTTCCCACATATTCGCATCCACCTAATCCATCGCGAACAAGACATAGATACCTGGCTCGCGCCAGAATAGCAGTTGGGTAAGACAAGAATGCATTTGTATTGAACCTGTAGGGGACGAATCTGCCGCATTGCGGCGTGTTCGCCCCCTTCCTTATTTGTCCTTTGTGCGTAAATAAAGACTTATTCGTTGCTTTTGCCTACCAAAAATCTAAAGTTCTGTTTCATTATTCGCAGAAGTTGTCCACAAAATGGCGCATAGGCAGTGGTTCGAAGAAAAGAAGTATGTCATTGAAAGGGAGCAGGATAAGATAAGGGGGATATATCCCCTCGGTTATCCCATTTGTAGGGGTGCTGTAATTTTGCAAAC
>CAZQVW010000158.1:0-5913 GCA_964596865.1 uncultured Bacteroidaceae bacterium | reverse complement strand
GTTACAGCACTGTTTAGTTATTGTTACAGTACTGTTAACGCAAACTATCTCGGGATTTTCTGAATTTAATAGGCTTTTTCTGAACGTGAGAGCGAGAAAAAAGCGCGTAATGCCTATACAATATGGAATTATCCGGCAGGAGCACGTTTTATACCCGCCCGAAGAAAACATCACAGCAACATTCTGTAATTCACACTGTTAATCGCATCAACAATCGGCGGGCGGGTATGAAACCCGCCCCTAAAGGTTTGATTAATACATCGTGTATATATAAAAACTTATCCGCACCCTCCGGATTTTCTCTCTCACCAAAACAAAAAAGGCCCCGCCATTCCTTGCGGAACAACGAGGCCCATCAGTATAGAATTAGTGCTTTTGGATTTCTTCGCTACTTCTGAACGCGCGTGATGACAGCGCGACTAAGGCGCGGGTCGTCATAGAACATATTGTCCACCCCACCCTTGTAATCTATCTGCAACTGGCTCGCGGAAACGCCAAACTCCTTCACCAAACAGTCGTAAACACTCTGCGCACGGGCTTGGGACAGACGCTGATTGCTCTCAATGTTGCCTGTGCCCTTGTCGGCGTAACCGGTGATGGTGTAGACGGCGCCCTTGTCGCCCTGCTTAATCACCTCGGCCAACATACCCAGATTGGCGCGGGCTTCCTTGGTGAGCTTACTCTTGTTTATCGGGAATATCACGAGGTTGGGAGCGACCATAGTCTTCACAATGGTGCGCTCTTCCTTTTTATTGCCGCTGGCGATGGCCTGCTTCAAGCGCGCATTCTCCTTTGAGGCCTTATCCAACTGGGCGCGCAGAGCGTTGAGGGCATCCTCGTCATAAGTGTAGATGTTGCGGACGACAGTCTTCGAGCGCTCCCAACCGCGATTCTTGAATTTATAGGTTATGCCCACGGTGAGCGACCACAAGCCTTCGCCAAAGCGACCGCCGCCCTCACTGTCGAAACGGTCGCCCACATACATTCCGCGCATCTCCACGTTGGCGTCTAAAGCATTGGAGAGGCGGAAACTGTTGAGCAAGCCAATATTGGCGCTCACCTCCTTGGCGTTGGGCGATTCCCACACGCGCGCCCAGCCCAGGCCGGCGTAGGGCGTGCAGTTCCAAATGCGATTGGCGTTGTAGCCGCAAAGGAGGTTAGACATGTTGAAAAGCACATCGGCGTGGAAGTTGGCCATGTCGAATTTCTGCTTCTCCAACCAATGCGGGGCGCCGCCACCCTTTACGGGGTGGCCGGTGCCGTGGGATGACTCGGCGTTCAGGTCGCCCGGGTGCTTGGTGGCGCCCTTCACCTGCAATCCGCTGTACATCAGCCTCACGCCAATGCCGGGGGTAAACCATTTGCCCACCGCGATGTCGATGGCCGGAGCCAAACGGTCGCCAAAGGAGCATTGGCGGTCGTGGTCGCCGAAATAGACCTGCACACCCCCGCCGGCACTCACAAACCAGTTGTCCCAAAAGCGGTTGGTCTCCACCTTATACTTGTCTTTGCTGTATTCCACCGTCTCCTCCACCTTCTGCGGAGCCTGCGCGAAAACCGGAGTCATCGCCACGGCGCAAAGAACGGTAATGATTGTGTTCTTATTCATCTTGTTGATTGTGTTATATGAGGAAATGATTGTGTTTCTATTGGGAAACTACACCGTTTCATCAGTAAGGATTTATATTATCTGTGTTAATCTTAGCCTTTTGCGCCGAGGACTATTCGCCCTTGCGCTTCATGCGGTATTTATAGTTGTTGTCAATCACCGTTTGTACCGCCACATCACCGTAAACAGCCGTACTGCCGGAGGTAGAGGAGGCCGTGTAGTCAAACAAGATGATTCCCGTGCTGCCCTCCCACGTATCGCTTTGCAGATACTCAATCAACTTGGGATTTTGATAGGCCGCGTTGTTGCGATATGTGGAGGAAGAAGACGAACCTGTGTATCCGGAGCAGTGATTTATCATCCAGGCGTTCACCTTGGTGGGATCGGTGTGGAATGTGCGCGAAATATCCAGGTAAGATTTGATTGAGTTCCACTTTAGTGCGTGGGAATCAGGATTATAATAGTCTTGGACATACATAGTGGTGGATTTGGTGGCGCCAGCATTGTTCAGAGTGGTAACAGCTCCCTCTTGGCCGTGGCCCCAGCCAGTGAAACAGCCATATTCCCACGAACCGGCAAAACGAGAGATGAGAATTATCTTGCCTCGAGCCTCGTCAATGGTGAGATCCGGCTTCCAATCCACAATCCAGCCCTTATTACTATTGACATAGTCCGTCATGAAGTTGTTGAAATCCGATGTGTTGTTGTTCTTGCCAAGCGTGCCCTCGTCTTCGTGGCGGAAAAGGACAACAGCAAACTCTCCCGGGTTGTCTGTCAGCTTTGCCTTGATGGTATTCATGGCCGTGGCCCACGAAATAGACACTCGCGTCATTCCGTGATAGAGCCACAATTCGTTAGTGCTGCCAATAATGGCGTCATAGATGGCCGGACGGAGGTCGAAAGCCCTCACGCCCATGTCCCATTGGGCATTGAGCGTCTTTTCCTGCGTGGCTGCGAATATATCACCGATAATCGTGGCCATTGTCTCGCCGGTGGCCGCATCGTGACTGCCAGGAATAGACATCTGGGAGACATAAATATCTCCGTCAAGGGGAGTAATCCAATTACTGCTGGTCTGGGTGGTGGTGGGAATGTAACCCAAATCTATTCCGCCCTTTGAACTGGGCGTATACTGCACAGAATTTCCCTCGGCATCGGTATTGCCGCCCACGGTAACGGTATAGGTGGCAGAGGTCTCGGCCGTGGCGTGCACATTGATGTCAATCTGATTGTCCGCATTGATGGGCACGGGCGGCAAAAAGACAGTAAAGGTGATTGTCTGGCCGCCTTTCAGGTCGATATAGTTGTCTGCGCCGTTTTTCACGCCCACAAAGATATTGCCGCGGCGAGCTGGGGAATTTGCGCCCAGTCCGATAATGTTATTATTGATAATATCGTAGCGGAAATTGCCGTTCTCACTTTCATACTGCACAGATTTGTTCGTAATCGAGAGACCGGTAATCCTCACGGTGTTTGCGTTCACGCCCTGCTCGCCCTTCACCGTTATATCCAGCGTAGTCATGATGGGGCGGAAGGAGAGAGTTACCTGATCCACGGGAGCAGTGGAGAGATTGGCCACCATATAGGCGTTTGTCATGTCGGGCGCGGTGGTATAGTGGCCGTTGGCATCGGCGGAGCCCTGAACGGTGCAGGTCTGATTGTAATTAATCTTAAACGTGGCGACACCATCACTCACACTCACCTTATTAGCATCGGCCGGATAGACTGCAAAGAAATTATGGACGCCATCGTCCGAGCCCCAAACGAGGCCATTTTCGCTATACTCCAGTTTGGCCTTGTTCTTGTTGGTGGCGTCTATATCCACCACGTTGTAATCGGCATTGCTGGCGCCCTCGGCCTCGGCGCAATAGATGCGCACCTTGTCGCCGGCGGTCCAATTGATTTGATACTTGTTGTTCTCGTCGAATATTGTGCGCGAAGGCATCGAGCCCAGCGCAAAATTCACCGTATTGCCCGCTTCGGGCCTACTGGCGTTGTCGCCGCTATTGTCGCTGCAGGCGCAAAACAAGCCGCCCACAAGCGCCACGGCGCAAAGACCTAAGAAAGTGTTTCTCATACCTATATAAAATTATTGTTATTCGTTCCAATCGTTAAGGACAAAGTCGCCGCCTCTTTCGTGCTCCTGTATATTTACGTCGGTGTTGCCGTCTTTGGTTACCACCTTGTCCTTAGAAGCGGCCATAAGGGGCTTTTCCAATTTCACACTCGTCTTGTCGGTGGCGGGAGCCTCATAGATGAGTTTCTCGTTGTTGTTTGGTTCATTCATAGCTTAAAGTTTTTTGAAGATTGTTTGATAATATGATTTTCGTTTGTTGTTGTGCTGACTAATAACGACATTGCGCTGGCCAAATTCCGAAAGAGAGGGGACTTTTAGCTCTTGTGCTTTCCTTTGCTACCGTAATGACCGTAACCATAACCGTAGCCATAGCCATAACCATAGCCGTAGCCATAGCCCCAGCGCTTGGGATTGATGCCATTCAGCACCAGCGACATGTTTTTCAGCTTCTTTTCCTGATAGAGAGCCTCAATATCGGGCAATTGGCGGCGCTGCAACTTGCCGGCCCTCACCACAAAGATGGTGATGTCGGCAATACGGTTGGCAATGGCGGCATCGGCTATTACGCCCACGGGCACATTGTCGGCAAGGACGTAATCATAGCGGCGGCGAAGCTCTTCTATCAAGAAATCCAGCCGCTGGTCCATCAATAGTTCGGCAGGATTTGGCGGCACCGCGCCCGCACTGATAATATCCGGCTCTTGGTCTGATTTTCCCTTGCGGATAATGTCGTCCACAGTGAGAGTGGGGTCGGCCAGATAGTTGGTAACACCAATATGGCGCTTATTGAGCATGATGCCGCTGAGAGTGCCCTTGCGGATGTCGAGGTCCACCACGGCCACCTTCTTCTTTGCCAGCACAAAACTCATAGCCAGATTGCGAGCGAGGAAAGTTTTGCCGGCGCCCTCGTTGAAAGAAGTGAAGGTAATCACCTGCGCTCGCTGGCCCTCCACCTTTTTGCTCATAAACGACATATTTGTCCGCAGAATGCGCATGGCTTCCACCACCATGCCGTTCTTATCCTCATCGGCGAGGGCAGCCGAATGGCGATGCCCCACCTTGTTTTGGCGAGGCTCTAAAGGGATTTCGCCGAGAAAGGGCACAGACACAGTCCCTTGGATGTCTTTGCGATTATGGACGCGGGTATCCAAAAACAGCATGACCATAAATCCCACACTGGGCAGAGCCACGCCCAGCAGGACGCCGAGAAACAGGATTCTATTGCGACTGGGCGAGATGGCGGCGTTACCACCGTCGGCCGCGTCCACGATGCGCGCATTGTTATCGGCCATTGCCTGGGTGAGGGCGTTCTCCTCTCGCCTATTGAGCAGAAACATATAGAGGGCCTCCTTGATTTTTTGTTGGCGCTCGATGGAGAGCATCTGCCGCTCCTTGGTGGGGATTGACGAGACACGCGCTTGGGCCCGCTGGTCGTAGTTGAGCGCGTCTTTCCGCCTCACATTGATACCCACAATCACATTATCCACCGCCCTCACGATATTCTGGCGCAACAAGCGCAGAGAATTATTCAACTCCTCCACCACGGGGTTTTGCTCGGAGGAATCAGAGATGAGTTTGTCGCGCCTGAGGCGCAGGGTGTTGTATTGGTTTATCTGGCTCTCGAGGTTCACGTCCTTTATACCGGTATTGGCAGGTATGAGCTCGTTTTGCTTGGCGGGGTCGGTGAGGTAATCGCGGATATAAGTGGCCAGGCGGAGCTGGGTCTCCTGCTCAATGGCCTCGGCGTTGTATTTTTCGGATTCTCCCATGTAGCGGCCCGCGGTGGAGGAGATGTCCACTATCTGATTTGAGCGCTTAAAGGATTCCAAATCCGTTTCCACTCCGCCCAGCTCCTTTTCTATGATGAGCAAGCGCTCGTTGATAAAGCGGGCCGTGTTTACGGCCACACTATTCTTGTCGCTGATGGCGTTTTCGTTGTAGACAGCGATGAGCGTATTGATCATATCCTGCGCCCTGCGGGCAGAGACATCCTTCAGCGAGAGAGTGAGGATTGAAGATTCCTCCTCTTCCTGCCTTATGCCGAACTGCCCCTTGTAATAATTGGCCATTTGGGAGAGCGGCACCTTCTCCACCATAATATCCTTGCCAATCCATGGCTCGAGGGGGTCTTCGCCACCGCGTTTGCGCCCTTTAGAGGATTGCGTCTCCCCCATAGAGGATTGCGTCAGCTCAGGATTGAGCGACACTCTGATTCGGCCCAACGGCG
>CAZQVW010000157.1:1946-5923 GCA_964596865.1 uncultured Bacteroidaceae bacterium | reverse complement strand
GCACTGTTTAGTTATTGTTACAGTACTGTTAACGCAAACTATCTCGGGGAAAAATTTTCCGAACACACTGTTTTTGCATACCGTTGCGACAAAATCCAAACTTATGGCGAAACAAAAGCCGGCCACGAGGGGACAGACAAACAGAAAAGCGTAACTTTGCGCGAGCTTTCCTCAGAAGGAGACGCCGGACTATTGCTGCAGCCCTCAAGAAGGATAGCCTCTGACAAGAATCATGAATTGGATAATTCTTATCATTGCCGGGCTATGTGAGTGCGCGTTCACTTTCTGCCTCGGACAAGCACGCGTAGCTAACACGGCTACAGCCCACGCCCTTTGGTTGGGCGGATTTGTGGCGTTCTCTATCTTAAGTATGTGGATGCTGGCCCACGTAACCCACTACCTGCCACTGGGCACCGCCTACCCCATCTGGACCGGCATCGGAGCGGTGGGCATCGTTTTATTGGGCATCTTTGTGTTCCACGAACCGGCCACATTCTGGCGCTTGTTTTTCATCACCACATTGATTGCCTCCGTAATAGGGCTGAAGATGGTGAGCGAAGGATAAGTGGGCGAGCAGGCCTCGCGCAAAGGGGCGGCGCAGGGGGCATAACTGCCAAATATCAAATCCTTCGCCCGTTTTTCACTGCATTTTGAGGAATTTGGCAACGAAAATCATCAGATTTGCACAGATATAATTAATTTTGTGGCCGAAAAGGAGGCAGGCAACCAATCTCAAGCCTGCCCACAATTTTCTACGACTATTAAAATTAAATAATACCACATTATTATGAAACCAACACTATTTCTTTTGGCAGCTGGCATGGGCAGTCGCTACGGCGGTCTGAAGCAGCTGGACACCCTCGGCCCTCACGGGGAGACAATCATGGACTATTCCATCTACGATGCCCTCAAAGCCGGGTTTGGCAAGATTGTATGGGTAATCCGCAAGGATTTTGAGGAGCAATTCCGCACACAGATTCTCGCTAAATACCAGGGCCACGTGCCTTGCGAGCTCTGTTTCCAGAGCCTCGACGCACTGCCGGAAGGATTCACCGTGCCCGAAGGACGCACCAAGCCATGGGGCACCAACCACGCCGTGATGATGGCCAAAGACATCATCCACGAGCCGTTTGCAGTGATTAATTGCGACGACTTCTACGACCGCGATGCCTTTATGGTGATGGGCAAATTCCTTAGCGAGCTCCCCGAGGGCAGCAAGGGCAAGTATGCCATGGTGGGATTCCGCGTCTACAACACACTTAGCGACAGCGGCACCGTTAGTCGCGGCGTATGCGAGACAGACGAGAAAACCCACCTGCTCAAATCCGTGGTGGAGCGCACCAAGATAGAAAGAAGAAACGGCGTGGTGCAGTATCTGGACGAAGATGGCAAGACATGGGTGTCCATCCCCGACAATACTCCCGTCAGCATGAACTTCTGGGGCTTCACTCCCGATTATTTCCAGCATTCTCAGGAGTATTTCAAGACGTTCCTCTCCGATCCCAAAAACCAAGAGAACCTTAAGAGCGAATTTTTCATTCCTCTGATGATGGATCACTTGATTAAGACGGGGCAGGCCACATGCCAGGTTCTCGATACCACCAGTAAGTGGTTTGGTGTCACCTATCCCGAAGACCGTCCCGGCGTAGTGGAGAAATTCAAGGAGCTCGGCGAGAAAGGCCAGTACCCCGAGAAGATGTTTTAGCCGATTAGCGGACCGAAGGTAGCGTATCAAGTACGGCTAAATGCACAAAAGCGGCCGGAAACAGCGTGCCAAGTTCGGATAGATGCACAAAAGCGGCCGGAAACAGCGTGCCAAGTACGGATAAAGGCACAAAAATGAGCATTAAGGCCTAATATATTCGCATTATTTCATTGTTATCAGCGGCGCATTCCCCCAAAAAGGAATGCGCCGCCGCTGTTTGTAGTCCCTACCCCACTTTCTGTTACACCAAAAACTACGATTTTGCATTGTACAAGTCGCAATGCGTTGCGTTTGTAAAGTTTCTTCCAGATAAAACTAAATTCTTGTCGTATTTTCTTTGACTTTGATAACATTTTGCTTACTTTTGCAGCCATAATAAGACTTCAAACATAGGAAAACCCTATAAAAAGTCAATCTTTCTCATATCAACCATTTGAAAACAGTTTAATTATGTGCGGAATAGTAGGAATCTTCAATGTAAAAACGCCCACAGAGGCCATCAGAACCAAAGCTCTGAAGATGAGCGCAAAGATACGCCACCGTGGGCCCGATTGGAGCGGCATCTATACCGGCAAGACGGCCATTCTTTGCCACGAAAGATTGGCAATAGTGGACCCCGAAAGCGGCAGGCAGCCCCTGCGCAGCGATGACGGCGCACAAATCCTCGCCGTAAACGGGGAAATATACAATCATCAGGACATCCGCCAGCGCTTTCAGGGCAAATACCAATTCCAAACGCAGAGCGATTGCGAAGTAATCCTGCCCTTATACAAAGAAAAGGGCACCGCCTTTCTGGACGACCTCAATGGCATCTTTGCTTTCGCGCTCTATGACGAAGAAAAGGACGATTTCCTCATCGCCCGCGACCCCATCGGCGTCATTCCCCTCTATATCGGTTACGATGACGACGGCACTGTCTACGTGGCCAGCGAATTGAAAGCGCTGGAGGGCCAATGCGAGCGCTACGAGCCTTTCCTCCCGGGCCATTACTACCTCGGCAGCGAAGGAAAGATGGTGCGCTGGTATAAAAGGGACTGGTTCAGCTACGACAACGTCAAAAACAACACCGCCGCCGACCTTTTGCCACACACAAGTGGGGCAGAAACAGCGGGAGCAGGCGCCATGGCAAACGGAGCAGGCGCAAAGATGGGCGAAGAAAGCGCCAATGTAGACACTAATGCCGACTACCGCTCCTGCGTGCAAGTCGTGAAGACGGCATTAGAGGCCGCCGTGAAAAGACAGCTCATGTGCGACGTGCCATACGGCGTTCTCTTGTCAGGAGGACTCGATAGCAGTGTCATTTCTGCCGTGGCGGAGAAATATAGTGCCATGCGCGTGGAAAGCGGTGATGAGCAACGGGCGTGGTGGCCTCGCCTCCATTCGTTTGCTGTAGGATTAAAGGGCTCACCCGACCTGAAGAAAGCCAAAGAAGTAGCCGATTTCATTGGGACAGTCCACCACGAAATCAATTATACCATTCAGGAGGGCTTGGATGCCATTAGGGACGTGATTTATTACACGGAGACGTATGATGTTACCACCGTGCGGGCCTCCACGCCCATGTATTTGCTGGCTCGATACATCAAGAGCATGGGAATTAAAATGGTGTTGAGCGGCGAGGGCGCCGATGAAGTGTTCGGCGGCTACCTCTATTTTCATAAAGCCCCGAATGCGCAGGCTTTCCACGAGGAGACGGTGCGCAAACTCTCGAAGCTGCATTATTACGACTGCCTGCGAGCCAATAAGAGTCTGGCGGCGTGGGGAGTGGAAGGCAGAGTGCCGTTTTTGGACAAGGAGTTTTTGGATGTGGCCATGCGGCTGAATCCGAAATACAAGATGTGCCCGGGCCATGAGATTGAGAAGAAGATAGTGCGCGAGGGGTTTGCGGATATGCTGCCCAAGAGCGTGGCATGGAGGCAGAAGGAGCAGTTTTCCGATGGTGTGGGCTACAGTTGGATAGACACACTGAAAGATATTACCTCCAAGGCCGTCAGCGATGACCAGATGGCTCACGCAGCGGAGCGTTTCCCAATCCATACGCCGCTGAATAAAGAGGAATACTACTACCGTTCCATCTTTTCGGAGCATTTCCCCAGCAACAGTGCCGCCCTCAGTGTCAATCAAGAGGCTTCCGTGGCTTGTTCCACCGCCGTGGCACTGGAATGGGACGCTCACTGGAAACAGATGAACGAGCCCAGTGGCCGCGCCGTCAAGGGCGTACACAACGAGGCCTATTAAGGCAGATTTCTGTCTGAACTAAGAATTGTGATTG
>CAZQVW010000157.1:0-1846 GCA_964596865.1 uncultured Bacteroidaceae bacterium | reverse complement strand
ATTGGCCAAAACAGACTGTATTAGTATGAGCTAATTACTATCATTGGTCAAAACAAGCAGAAAGAATATGAGCTAAAAGAATTTTTTGTTCAAGATAAGATATATTTGTTTGAGGTTTGTCCACTGCCTCATGTAGAGAATACACGGGCGGGACTATTAATTATCGTTTTATTAGAGAGAGGACTCCCTGGCATCGGGCATAGAGCCCGCCCTGCCCATAGGGAGCCCTTTTTGTATGTGCAAAGACAGGGGGAAAGGGTCGTCTTTTCTCGCAGGAAAGCACTAACTTTGCAAACCTATGAAAAAGAACATCTGCGAAGCGTGGGCGCATCTCTTGCGCCCCGAAATGGAGAAGCCATACTTCCAATCATTATGGCAAAGGGTGGAGAACGCCTACGAAGAGCACACGTGCTTTCCGCCGGAGGACAAGATTTTCGCCGCTCTCAACGCGTGCCCGATAGAAGAGGTGAGAGCCGTCATCCTTGGGCAGGATCCCTACCACGAGCAGGGCCAAGCGGAGGGGCTTAGCTTCTCATGCTCACTGATGCCCGCCAAGAAATGGCCGCCCTCACTGAAAAATATTCTGAAAGAGGTGAGCGCCGAGACGGGCCGCCCGCTGGCCGAGACGGGCAGTTTGATGAGGTGGGCCAAACAGGGCGTCTTGCTCCTAAATACGGTGCTCACCGTGGAGGAAGGCAAGGCCAACAGTCATGCCGCGTGGGGCTGGCAGCGGTTTACCGACACCATAATCAGTCTGGTAAACAGTAGGCGCGAGAATGTGGTCTTTTTCCTTTGGGGCAATCAGGCCCAAAAGAAGCTCGCCTTGATAGACGAGCAGCGCCACTTGGCCATCCTCAGCGCCCACCCCTCGCCATTGAGCGCCTACAGGGGATTTTTTGACAGCGGGCAGTTCATTAAAGCCAATGAATACCTGCGCCGCCACGGAGAGAAGGAAATAGAATGGTGAAAGGCTTTCACCGACACAGAAAAGGACAACATAATCATGAACAAAACGACCAACCGGCCCGGCATCATACAAGTGGGCAACGTATTGTGCTCAATAGATATTTTTGAACAGATGTTTTGCTGCAACCTGCGCGCCTGCCGCGGAGCATGCTGCGTGGAGGGCGACGCCGGTGCGCCCGTAACCGAGGAGGAAATCGGCGAATTGGAGGACGCGCTGGACATAATAGAATCCGAGCTCACGCCGCAGGCGCGCAATGTAATCCAAAAACAGGGAGTGGCCTACATAGACAACCAGGGCGACCTCGTAACCTCCATTGTGGACGGGCGCGATTGCGTATTTGCGGTAGAGGCGGCGGTGAATAGCGCCTCCTCGGATTCACGCCACGCACAGCATTCCAATAATCAGCCCATCACCATCTGCGCCATCGAGCGGGCGCAACGCGAAGGGCGCTTAACCACTCTCAAACCCCTCTCCTGCGCCCTCTATCCCATTCGCATGAAGAAATTTAATATGCCAAACGGCGAAACTCTCTACGGTCTCAATTATCATCGCTGGAATATTTGCCGCGATGCCGAAGACAAAGGGTTTCGCCTCTCTCTGCCGGTCTATCGCTTCCTGAAAGAGCCCCTTATTCGCGCTTTTGGCGAACAATGGTACAAGGAATTGGAAGCCGTGGCCGCGCAGCTATAATCTTCCCCCGACTATCATCAACGTAATCCCGCAAGGACGCGATTTCTTCCCGCCCTTGCGGGATTTTTCTTCGCCCTTGCGGGATTTTTCTTCGTCATGCGGCCATGATTTCCCCACTCCATTCGCAAAAAATGCGAGATAGTTTGCGTTAACAGTACTGTAACATTATCTTAACAGTACTGTTTAGTT
>CAZQVW010000156.1:0-5948 GCA_964596865.1 uncultured Bacteroidaceae bacterium | reverse complement strand
TGAAAGGCTGGATGACAACGGATCTCCACTATACCGGTGTGCACGAGCGCCCGCTGGTGCACAAGCGCGGCACTAACGCTGATGTGAAATACCAAGATGTGTCGGAGGTACATTATTATTACTATGTAGACACTAAACGTTCAGAAAATAATAACGAAGAGAAAACCATTACTTTCAAGTTGCCGTTGATTGCTTATCAAGGAGATGGTAGTAATGGAAAATATGAACCAAAAGGTTATTTCAGATGGTATGATTACCGTGTAGATTCGATAAAAACGAATGGTAATTTGGTTGGGTGTGGAAGCGCTCTATCTATAAAATATAATGTGGACGGCCATGCTTTGGGGTATTTTGCTACGCATACGGGACCTCCATGCCATTCGTTAGTTGGAGCTTATTACAAAATTCCTGATGAAGCAAACAGCGCCTCTTGGCAGGGAGACATAATTGCTTGTGATGTAAGTCGATATGTTGATTACAACACAATAATAGGCAGCAATGGCAAACGCGTAGTAAACCAAAATATATTTGAGCATGAGCCAACATTGTCAATCCGTTATGTCTTCCATATATTGCCAGCTGCGCAAATTGCCAATGCCATTAGAGATAGTCTTTGCAACAATCTTGACGCTATCAACAAAGGCCGTAATCGCGCTTATACCGACCAAGGTGTTTTGGCTTTCGGCGCAAAGGATATTTCGGCTTCTATGAATATCCGTTGCGACCTTCAGGACATAAAGCAATATTATTTCCACCCCGTGAAAGCCGGGTCTGTGGCAAAGAAACACGTTGTTTATAATGACGATGCCCACAAATTCGATGAAAACGATTTTGAAGAAGAAGTGGTGCAGGCCGAAAGGATTGAGCTACGTGTTTATAGTGAGGACAAATCCCATTTCCGCTATGTTGGGTCTGATAATACCTCCCCCACTCTTGCTCCTGTTACAACCGTAGATATAAAGATTGGCGATGGCAAAAATCCTACCAATTCCCCTTATTCCCTTACCGGCAATCATTGGCAAGACCTAAATAGCACAGGAGACCAAAACCTTGATGCCAATTACATTGGTTTTGACAAGAGTTGCTATCTCGTAGGGTATGTCACTAATATCGATGGCACCAAAAAGTGCCCGTTCTATTGTGCGCGCCTCGACATCACCAAAAATTCCCCGTTAGAGCAGGCAAAATTGCCTGTGGATCGTCGTGAAGAATATATGACTACCAACTACGGAAATACGGTGGCCAACTTCCAATTTGATGATGAAAACGAACTGATGACGCAGACTGCGCCCGCTGGCATGCAAACTCCGGACAACGTTAGTCATATTCCTTCTCCATTTTCATGGCGACAATATAGTTTCCATTATGTGGACCTAAAAGACTTTTCTAACGGTCTTGGATATAATACATACATGGGAGACTATTCGCTTCTTCATGGAGACTTCCTCCTCTATAAGAGTTACGAACGTATTCCCCATGACCGCACCTATCAAAAGACCTCCGGTACTCAAAGCGGATATTTCCTTATGACGGATGCCAGCGATGAGGCGCGTGTTTTGGCAACGCAAGACTTTTCCGGCCATTTGTGCGTAGGTTCTAAAATCTATATTTCTGCGTGGGTGGCAAACCAAACCGGAAATACAGATGATGCGCAGCCGGAATTGCGTTTTAATCTGATAGGAGTTAAGAAGAATGATGCAGGCGAAGATGAGTATACAAAGCCGCTGGCCAGTATCTGTTCCGGCTCATTCTCAAACAACATTAATGGCTATGTCTCTGGGAGCACTCCGTCAAATGATTGGTATCAGGTCTACGGCGTAATTACATTGCCCGCTTCTTCAGGTGTGCAGGGCTTCACCGATTTCCGTATTGCCATCGACAACTATTGTAAGAATACAAACGGTGCGGACTACGCCATCGATGATATACAGGTGTATCAGCGCAATGCCAAGCTGACGGTGATTCAGATTCCGGCGCTGTGTAAGAATACCGACCCCGAGCAGGTGGACATCAAGATAAAGGCCAACCTCGCCACCTTGCAATCCGTTACTTCCGCCAATGCCAGCAACGGCGACCAAGTGGTTTACTATCGCTTTGTGGACGCCGATGGCAATCCCGTGGTGGGCACGGATAAAGATAACGGATTCTACGGTACAGACAAGGATGGCAAACCCGCCAACGACTACGGTTACGCCGTGGTGCCCGCCACCTATGATGCCACTCAAAAACTGCCCACCACTTACGGCAACGACGAGACTAACCTCTTTGAAACCGGTGTTGATGGCCAGCCCGAGGTGGTGTTGGTGAACAACGGCTTTAAGTTGGAGAGGGGCAAGCAGTATTATGTCTCTTTGGGTCTCCCCGCCGGTGAGGGCGAAAGTAAAACAATTTCTTGGGGCTCCTCCGATGACGTGTGCTCCAGCTACAGCGATATGTTCTCTCTGATAGAACAGCAAATCCAAATCGCGGGTAGCAGTGGCACCACCACCTCCGTAATCGTGCCTTGCGGTAAGGATACCACAATGAATTATAAGATTTCGCTTCAGGTAACTGCGCCGGATAAGGTAAACGGCGGTCTCACCGTGCTGGACGATGTTCATTTCTATTGGTTTATCGGCACAAACGAGGAATATAACGGCTCTATCAAAAGCGCAGACGAAAACCACACTCTCGCCACAGCCGTAAGCAACTATATGGCCGTGTATGGCTCCAAGGCTTTCTCTGAAAATGATGAGGCTCCTGCCCAAACGAATGATAAACTTATCACCTACACCGCTAAGGATAAAGAGCTTATCAAAGCCAATATCTATAACGCCGCCACCAATGCCAAGGGCAAGCTCCTTGCCAATTATACCACTGCGCTGGAGGGCTCAATGCACAGCCTGCCCACCGGCACGAGCAGTGTTATCGCTATCCCTGCGGATAAGAGTGTGACGCGAGGGGGTGTTACTTATGCCCTGTGTGATGATTATCAGATGCTCACCGTGCGCGGCCTGCAAAACGGCCCCGACATCACGCTGGGCATCCCGGGAGTAAACTACCCTGCGGCCGTGGCTTACCGCAGTATCCGTTTGGGTTTGCCCCAGATTAGGGAAATGGGCGCCACCGGCGAATTGCGCATCCCCATCACCCAGAAAAAATGGAAAGCCAATGCGGTTACCGATGAGAATCTCCAATTTGTGGCTGGGAAAGATGAGAGCGGAAATTACATAGCCTCCGCCGATGTGGTAATCTTTGATACCAACGACCCCTCTTTGCGCGGCACCGGCACAAAGATTGCCAATCTCACCAGCTATGACCTTGCTAACACCGACGATTATCTCTGCCTCCGCTTTGTGGAGAATGCTGCCAGTCTCCTCCACGAGGGCTATTGGTATGAGGTGGCTCTCGAGTTTATCCGCACCAACGTGCCCACGACCGATGCGGACGGCAACAACTGCCCTGGCGCCACGTACCTCACCTTTAAGATTGTGCCCGAATATCTCACGTGGAGTCCAAACAGCGTTACCACCTCCAATTGGAACATCGATGCCAACTGGCGTCGCTCCACTGCCCAAGAGCTATACAATCCCGAATATGAGGACTATCGCCAAACGGCCGAAGGTCTCAGTTCATACGAATACAAGCTCTATAGTTCGAATGGCGAGGCCCAATCCGGCACAGCTTCCGCCACCGCCCGCAACCCGCTCAATGCCCAAAGCGCCGTGCTCAATGCGCAGAGCGAGCCCAAGAGCTATGTGCCGATGTATTTCTCAAAAGTTACTATCCCTGCCCTTACCCAGCGCTCCTATCCCATGTTGCCGCCTATCGTTAGAAATGCTGCGGGTTTGATTCTGAGAATGCTTAATGGTAAGGGCGAAAATCCCGCCCAGTCAAGCAGCTACATTCAATATGATATGATGGCTATGGGCAGTGGCGTCAATGGCACCGACTCCATATATACGGCCACAAACTTTGATGGCAATATCTGCCAGCAAATCTTGTTTAAGCCGCGTGCCCAGATGCGCCAGCAACAGTTCCTCCGCTATCAAAAGGCATGGGTGGAGATAGAGATGCCCGTGAATACGTGGAGCACGTTTACCACCCTGATGAAGGGCACGCCCTCCGGCGACCTCTATGTGCCCAAATTCTCTGCGCGGCAAACCACTCCCGCTTTCCAGGAAATCTCCTTCACGGACACCAATCAAAAGTGGAAGCTCAATGCCGCCACCACCACGGGCCAAGACGCCACCACCACCACTAATCCCTATGTTACGGCCTCGCCTGCCAATGATGGCACGCTCGGTTTGTTTGGCGCTGTAGACGATAAGGGCGGCAGCGTCAAGACCACCCTCTATAGCCGTATGCGTATGCCTGTCTACCAGAAACTGTGGGGACAGAACTCCGCCAGCGAATACCCAGAGAACGGTTCGGAGTACAAAACCTATGACGAGCCGCAGATAATGCTTATCGATGGCCATGAGGACAACGACCTCAATGATGGCGAAAATAATAGCTCCCGCAACGCGTGGAGCCACGCTTTCAACGCTATGGCCGACGCCGGCACCTCCACTCTCAATCAGGGCCACGGCACCAACCTCAATGGTATGGGTATCGCCGTGAAGGTGGGCGATAATGAATCCACTATTACCCCCGAGGGCTCTACCTCCTCCTCCACCACAAAGAGCGGCAACGCCACGGCGCTGATGCGCTTGCCGAAATCGGATAGCGAATATAAGTTCTATAAGTGGGAGGTGAACGGCAATAGCGGCAAGGAAGTGGAATCCACTCGCGCCGCGCAGACTGTAGATCCCACCACTTTGGCCAATCGCTACCGCCTTGGCGTAGACTATACCACTGATGAGAACAGTCTCGCCACAATCACGCTCACCACGCCCGTGGTCTACCCCAATGTGAAAAACACCCTGACTGATGGTACGCTTGAGGACAACCCCAATGGCCTCCATTATGTCCTGATAGGCAATCCCTACACCGCTTCTATTCTGGTGAACGATTTTATTGATGCCAACAAAAACGTGATGACGCCCGTAGAGCGCGATGGCGCAGATGTCTATTGCGTATGGGTGCTGGAGGACAATGTGCTCAAGGAGTATCAATATGGCACAAACAACAATAGGATTGGCGCAGGCGAGGCTTTCTTCGTCAAAGTGAATGAGCCGGGCAAGGATCAGGTCTATTTCACCACGCGTATGCAGACCGACCCCAATATCAATGTGACCAGACTGGCTCGCGAATACTCCCTCACTCCCTCGCGCGTCTACACTGTGGAGAACCCCACCGATGTGGAGGACATCATCGCCAGTGAGACCGAGCCCCTTTTGTGCACCTCGCCTCAAACGGGCTATCTGCGTGTTCGCTGTGGCAAACCGTTGGCTCGCGTGATGGTCTATAGCGCCAGCGGCACTCTCTTGGCCAACCACAAGATGGCCAACGCCCTTGACGACCAGTTCTTTGTGGGCAGTGGCATCGCCATCGTGCGCGCCATCGCCGAGGACGGCACCACCCAGTCCCGCAAGATAGTAGTGAAATAGGGCGGGAGAGAGTGATTGAGCCGGAAGGAACGGGTTCTGCATGGCCCGATATAAACGGGACTGCTGAAAAACTCTTTCGGTAATCGCAACGTATTGATTGAACGGGTTCTACATGGCTAATACAAACACTTTCTTGTCTTGCCGGACACTAATAATCACGCAACGGCAGACTTTTTCAGCAACTTCGTTTTGAGGCCCTCGCAAAACCCGCCCTACCTGACTTGTTCTGTCCGCCTAAATTATTTATGCGCCCCAAACCGTGGCAACACGGTTTGGGGCGCATTTTTTTGTCTCAGCCTTTTCCTGCGCTAAAAGGGGAATTTTTCGCAGACTTATTCCAATTTTTCGCGTTCTAAAATCATATCCAAACGTTTTGACTATCGTTAACAGTACTGTTTAGATAATGTTACAGTGCTG
>CAZQVW010000155.1:1314-5949 GCA_964596865.1 uncultured Bacteroidaceae bacterium | reverse complement strand
CGGAAAAATTGGATAACGGGGCGGAAAATCAGCGTAAGCTCACGAAAACTCTATCTGTAAGCGCAATGTACAAACCTCAGGAGCCTATAAACAGCGGACAAAAGAAAATAATAAGGAAAATCTTTGTGGGAAAAGGCAGGATTAACTAACTTTGCATCACAATTAAAGAAGCGGAGAGATTTGCGCTGCTTGCAACCGCTATAAAAAATGCTAAAAACGGCTTTCCTGCCACCGGTGGATATTCGTTTCCGCCGATTAAGACAAGGCGAATTGATTGGCACAGGCTAATATACGCCTGCCAAGAATACAGCCTCAAAGATAATGGCAAGTATAAGACCGGTGCATTTTTCTCACGCTCTCTTTTTGCAGTTTTATTATGTACTAACCTATTAAAAGTGTATTAAAAGATGAGTTACTTATTCACTTCCGAATCAGTTTCCGAGGGCCACCCCGATAAGGTGGCAGATCAAGTCAGTGATGCGTTGCTCGACCAGTTTCTGGCCTACGACCCAAACGCCCATTGCGCCATTGAGACGTTCAACACCACGGGTCAGGTAATCATTATGGGCGAAGTGCGCTCCTCACAGTATATCGACCTGCAGACTGTGGCCCGCAACACCATCAATCGCATCGGTTACACCAAAAGCGAGTACCAATTTGACGGTAATTCGTGCGGAATCCTCACTGCCATCCACGAGCAGAGCGATGATATTGACCGCGGAGTGAGCCGCGAGGATCAAGATAATCAAGGCGCCGGCGACCAAGGCATGATGTTCGGCTATGCCGTAAACGAAACAGACAATTATATGCCTGTTACCATTGATTTGGCCCATCTAATCATGCGCACACTGGCCGAAATCCGCAAGGAAGGAAAATATATGACCTACCTAAGGCCGGATGCCAAGAGTCAGGTAACTGTGGAGTACAGCGACCAGAATATTCCGCTGCGTATCGACACTATTGTGGTCTCCACCCAGCACGATGATTTCATTACACCCTCCATAAATATGAGCCAATCCGAGGCCGACCGCGAGATGCTACACCAAATACGCGAAGACGTCATCAATATATTGATTCCGAGGGTGAAAGCACAGTTGAATGACAAGGTTTTGTCGCTGTTTAATGACAATATCAAGTATTTTGTTAATCCCACGGGCAAGTTTGTGATTGGCGGGCCCCACGGCGACACAGGATTGACGGGCCGCAAGATTATTGTGGACACCTACGGCGGCAAAGGAGGCCACGGCGGTGGCGCTTTCTCCGGCAAAGACCCAAGTAAGGTGGACCGCTCGGCAGCATACGCCGCCCGCTACATAGCCAAAAACATGGTGGCCGCTGGGGTGGCCGACGAGATGCTGGTGCAACTGAGCTATGCCATCGGAGTGGCCGAGCCCGTGAGCATCTATGTGAACACATACGGCCGCAGCAACGTGAAAGAAAGCGATGGCCAGATAGCAAACAAGATAAAGCAGATATTTGACCTCCGCCCCTACGCAATAGAAAAATCATTGAACCTGCGCCAACCAATCTATTTGGAGACCGCTGCCTACGGCCACATGGGGCGCAAGAATGAGGTCGTGGAAAAGACATTTACCTCCCGCTATCATAAGACAAAGACCCTGAAGGTGGAACTCTTCACTTGGGAAAAGCTGGATAAAGTGGAACGTATCCGTCAGGAATTCGGCTTGTCTGAATAGAGAGACAAAAATAATTGGGCTGATAAGGCCGTTTAAGACTTGTCAGCCCAATTATCTTATAAACCAAAACAATAATGACCGAAAACAAACAAAAAAGTCTGTGCGTATTTTGCGCCTCCAGTGATATTGTTGCCCAAAAATATAAGGACACTGCCCGCGAAGTGGGCCGCCAGATAGCAATAAACGGGTGGCGCCTGCTAAATGGGGCAGGCAACGGCGGACTTATGGGCGCCACCACCGAGGGATGCCAATCACAGGGCGGGAAAGTAACCGGTATAATCCCGCAATGGATGATAGACAAAGGATGGCTCCGCCCTAATCTGGACGAACTCATCGTTACAGACAATATGGCGCAACGAAAACAGGCACTGAGAGACCGCTCCGACGCAGTATTGGTGCTCCCTGGCGGGATGGGCACTATGGAAGAGCTCTTTGAGACCACTACGCAAAAGCAATTAGGCCTTTATTCCAAGCCAATCATCCTTCTTAACCAAGACGGATTCTATGATGAACTGATTGCGTGGAGAAATACTTGTTATAAACAAAATTTTCTGCGCAAAGGCGATGATATAAACCTTTGGACAGTGATTAAAAGCGCCGAAGAAATTTTTACTATCCTAAAGTAGTTGTTTTTTATCGTACTATAGGTTTTGTCTATCCTAATATAGGATTTCACTACCCTAACACAGTTCTCAAATACGCTAACACAGTTTTTCCCTACCCTAACACAGTTTTCAAATATCCTAACACAGGCCTCAAATATCCTAATAAAAGCCGCCAATATTCTAATAAAAACCTCCAATATCCTATACACAGGATTAAGTGAACGCCATTTGCCGATTTTATTGCCATGTTTCAATCGCCCGACTCGATACATTCCATCCCCTCCACGCTCACGGACAGCGCGGCGGCCACTCATACCCATCCCGAAACACAGGCCGGCGAAAATAGCAATGCTTTAGAAAATAATTCCGACTTCAATATAGACGGAATCCCCACTATCCTAAACACTCGCACCGACACCGCTAACATCTATGCCGAACAAATACAATCCCAGCCCCCATTGGAATTGAAAGACGGCCTCATTGCCAATAGGCTCGGCTTCTTCAGCGGTAGCCCTTGGGCGAAAGACAATATGAAATCCTTTTTTGTGGGCGAAAGTGGCAACCTTGTGCCCTATAAACTGGCTAATGACACTTTTGTTACGGGCACTTTGCTGGTTTGCCTGCTGTTGGCCTGTTTTGTTATCGGCAGGTCGTTGCGCCCGCTGGCCCTGCAAATAAAGAGTTTCTTCAGATTCAGAGGAAGAAACGAGGATTTCTCCCTCCAATCCGAGAAAAGCATGAACGGAAACGTGCTGGTGGTGTTGCTAGAGAGCTTTGTAATCAGTCTGCTCTTCTTTAGCTACGCGGAATTTAAGCTCACCGACACCTTTACCACCACTTCCCCCTATCTCATGCTGATGGCCGACATAGGTATCTGCTTATTTTATTTTCTAATTAAGACATGCTGCTATAAGATTGTGAATTGGACATTCTTTCCCCTCGAAGAACGGCGGCAATGGCTTAATGGATATAACCTTGTGGCCTTTGGAAAGGCCATTACCTTGCTCCCGCTGGCGATGGTGGTGCTCTACTTTGATTTGCCAATCAGAGTTTGCATTGCAGCGTGCTTAATAGTGATTGCAGTGTATGAATTATTAATTTTCTATAAGACTAAGCAAATATTTTTCGCACCACCAATAGGTACATTCCCCGCTTTTTTGTACTTTTGCACACTGGAATTGCTGCCCCTCTTTCTCCTTTGGGAAATGCTGGTGGAAACCAGTAAATATTTGGCAGCCTAAATCACTCTCTAAATAGAGCCATTGCTCACTATGATAAAGAAGATTCTTATCTCGCAGCCTAAGCCAAACTCCCCTAAGTCGCCCTTTGTCGAGATGGCCAAGAAATACGGCGTAGAAGTGGAGTTTCAATCTTTAATTACAGTGGAACGCGTCACTCCTAAAGAGGTTAGGGCGCAGAAGGTGGATATTTTAAGCCACACCGCAATAGTGTTTAACTCAAAAATGGCCATTGACCATTTTTTCTCCCTTTGCAAGGATATGCGCATCAAGATGCCCGACGATATGAAGTATTTCTTTATTTCAGAGCAGGTGTCGCTGTATATTCAGCAGTATGTGCAATATCGCAAGCGCAAGATCTTTTTTGGTAAAACCGGATTGTCAAGCGATTTGATTGACGTGATGGTGAAACACAAAAAGGAAAAATATTTCATTCCCCAGAGCGATGTGCATAATAAAGAGTATGCTGCCCTTTTAGACAGCAAAGGCATTCAGCATACCGATTGCGTGATGTATCGCACCGTGAGCGCAAAATTAGATAAAAGCAAACCATTCGATTACGACATGGTGATTTTTTTCACGCCCAGCGGAGCAAAATCTTTTAGCGAGAATTTTCCCGACATGA
This sequence comes from uncultured Bacteroidaceae bacterium, assembly GCA_964596865.1. Taxonomy (GTDB): domain Bacteria; phylum Bacteroidota; class Bacteroidia; order Bacteroidales; family Bacteroidaceae; genus UBA6382. The sequence continues at coordinate 1,784 of CAZQVW010000155.1, read as the reverse complement.
AGCAGGATAAAATCGTTTTTGCCTGCTTTGGAGAAAATACTGCCGCAAAGCTGGAGGAATTAGGCTATCGCGTGGACATCAAGGCCATCTCCGGAAAAGGCCAATCAATGGTGGGAGAAGTGAGCGCCTACTTGGAGCAGCATAAGAAAGACAAATAGCGATTATTACTCGCTGTGAGGCCTTTTATCATTGCTCTTACGCTTTTTCTCCTTGCTCAGAGGTTTTTTATTTCTCGCTCTTACGCTTTTTCTCCTCGCTCAGCGGTTTTTTATTTCTCGCTCTGACGCCCATTCTCATTGATTGGAGAGGCAAAAATATAGTTATTTAGGAGTTGATGTATCGTTTCAGAAAATCACAACGCATCTGTTCGCTCAAGGAAATGAACAATCTGTTTGAGCGAGACAATAATAGTGCGGCGCAAGCTTTTCCGCTTCGCGCCGTTTTTCGCATATATACCAACCAAGAACAAC
>CAZQVW010000155.1:0-1214 GCA_964596865.1 uncultured Bacteroidaceae bacterium | reverse complement strand
CCAAGAACAACAAAAGGATACTGCTGAACAACAAAAGGACAACCAGCAACTAAAAGTGTTGATTTCAGTGGGCAAGAAGCATTTTCACCACGCAGTGGATAGAAACAGGGCCAAGCGCCAAATCCGCGAGGCGTGGCGTTTGCAGAGTCCGGCATTATCTCTTTTAGCAAAGCAGAGGCATCTAAGCGTGCATATCGCATTTATTTGGCAAAGCAACAAACCTATGGCCAGCAAAACTATACAGGGCGCCATGCACCGCTTACTCACCGCCATAGAAGTGAGCATCACAAAAAAGGAGCACAAACTATAATTTCAGCAGAGACCATGAAATATCGCGAGTACACCACAAAAATCAGTCGTTTCATCGGGTGTGTGCTCATTATGCCCATTAGGTTTTATCAAAAGTTTATTTCCCCTTTCACGCCCCCCGTATGCAGGTTTACTCCCACGTGCTCTGAATACGCTGTGCAGGCTATCCGCAAGCACGGTCCCATAAAAGGGCTTTATTTAGCCATTAGGCGCATTCTCAGGTGCCATCCGTGGGGCGGCAGTGGTTACGACCCTGTGCCGTAGCCCGCTTTATGCACTCCTTAATTTCAGTTAGTGCCCACCAATCGCGTTATTTTGCGCCTAAGCATTGATTAGGCGCGCCCTATCCTCACATTTTCTACGCCTCGGCATTGGCTTTGGCCATACATTGCTTGCGGTTGCAATAGCGCTTACACTGTTCGCAGACGTCATAGCCCAGCAGTGTGCCGAGGATAAAGTCTTCTTCCGCCGTGAGCTGGCAGATTGGTTTGGTAATCATCAATCGGATAGCTTGCAGACACTCCTCACGGCCAAAAAAGAGGTTGAGCCTATCGTTTCCCACCGGCAGGATGATGTAATCGATGTTATCACGTTTCAGGCGCTCCACGGCTAATTTCTCATACCGCTTATTAAAAGTGAAGAGCACCATCTTCCTCACTCCTTTTTGATACTCGTAAATATGATTGGCCAGCACTTTCATGTCGGCCGGCACTTTTGTGTACTGTAACATGACACTTGCTACAAAAAATTATTAATGTTGCAAAATTACGATGTCCTTCCGTTTCCTGCAATACTCAAAAATGCGGATTTCTATCTCCTCAACATTTCTCCCCACTTATCCACAACCACAAATAATAATGTTTTACTATTATATTTCTATATTATTTTTAGAATTAAAGATAGTG
>CAZQVW010000154.1:0-6031 GCA_964596865.1 uncultured Bacteroidaceae bacterium | reverse complement strand
AAACAAGAATGCGTAAGTTCGGCAAACGCCCATAATCAACGCTTTTTTATTTCTTCTGCTCCTTCTTTAATTCTTGGGGGATGCGGAAAGCGGTGTAGAGCTCAAGGACAGCGGCGATGACGAGCAGAGCCAGCCATTCGTTGTGGCGGAAATAGATGATACCATGAAGGTTGGCAAACATAGCGGCTCCGCTCAATACCAACAAGAGAGCACCAATGATTTGTTGGCGGCGCAAGCGGCGCAACACGAAATTATCCCCTTCATAGCGGGCCAGCACCTGCATCGACGCAAACAAAAGCGCTCCCACCGAATAGATGTAAGGCGCGGGGCAGAAGCCCACACTGCGAAATCCGTGGGAGGCAGGAAACAAAAGGGCGCCGATAAGAATCATCACGCCACCGAGGGTGTAGAGGGCAAGCTGTAGTTTATTCAGTGGTTTCATTTTCAAAAACGTAGACGTCTTCGTTGTCGTTCTTCATATAATATTTCTCGCGGGCAATACGGATGGCGGCGTTTGGGTCATGCTGGAGCTCGTGGTAGAGCTTGGTGTCGCGCTGATATTGGGCGCTGTAGGCGTCTATCTGCTCCTGCAACTGGCGCTGCTCCTGATAGAGGATATATCGATTATACAAGGAATTGGAATCCAACAATGCTATCAACACCACAAACACAATGATTGTGGCGGCGTACTTATGGTGGGTAACCAAATGAAGTAACTTTTTTAGTCTGCGCATGGTAAGAAGTGGAAGTATAGGAAAGCAAAGTTAGCTAATTGTGGGGAAAAGGCGGGCGTGTTTGTGGAAAAATTGTTACTTTTGTGGCAACAAAACATTCCTTTTTATGTCTTCACCATCATTTGCATCGGGCATAAAGCATTTTTTGCTAAACATACTGTCTTCCGCCATCGGTTTTGCAGTGGGCGGATTGATAGTGATAGCCATATTCGTGATACTGATTTTTCAAGTCATAGACAGCGGCGCTCCTTCGTCGGTAAAAAGCAATAGTGTGCTCACAATCCGTCTCACCGGCCTATTGAGCGAACAGGCATCGGACAGTTCTATCAGCGGAATGTTGGGCACAACGGATTATAGTCAGGCGCTCAACGAGATATTGCGCGCCCTAAGGATAGCCAAGGCGGACGACCGCATCAAAGCCGTGGTGTTGGAGGCTGGAGCCCTGCAGACGCAGCCCGCCACATTGCAGGAAATCCGCTCTGCCCTCATAGATTTCAAAAAGAGCAAGAAACCGCTCTATGCCTACGGCGACAACTATTCCCAAGCCTCGTATTACCTGTGTTCGGCTGCGGACACGGTGGTGCTCAACCCCTCCGGCATCGTGGAATGGCGCGGATTGAGCGCCCAGACAATGTATTATACAGATTTGCTCCAGAAATTAGGAGTGAAGATGCAGGTATATAAGGTGGGCACATACAAAAGTGCGGTGGAGCCGTATATCAATCGCGAGATGAGCCCCGCCAACCGCCGGCAAGTAACCTCGTATATCAATGACATCTGGCAAACATTCCTAAAGGACGTGGCCGACGGGCGCCACCTCTCCATACAACAAGCCAACAACCTCGCCGACCGCTTCATCGGCCTCGGCTCCGCCAGCGAATTGGTGAAAGCGCACTTGGTGGACACCCTAATGTATAAAGAGGACTTCTATTACAGCTTGCGCAACCGCTACTGCCCCGAAGAAGACGAGCTCCGCCAGGTGGATGCCGCCACCTTGTGCGCAGCCAACCCGCCCGTAGGCGACAAGAAAAACACCGTGGCCGTTTATTACGCCGAGGGCGAAGTGGTGGACGTGAAAGAAATGGGATTGGCCTCCACAACCTGTATATCAGCCGACCAGATGATAAAAGACATCCGCCAGTTGCGCGAAGATAAGGACGTCAAAGCCGTGGTTTTGCGCATCAATTCCGGCGGCGGTTCGGCCTACGCTTCCGAACAAATCTGGCACTCTATCAATATGCTGTCAAAGGAGAAGCCCGTAGTGGTGTCTATGGGAGGTATGGCGGCCTCGGGCGCATATTATATATCCTGCGGCGCGGATTACATCTTTGCCGAGCCCACCACGCTCACTGGCTCGATAGGCATCTTCGCATTAGTGCCGGATTTGAGCGGACTGATGCAGGATAAGTTGGGATTGAAGTTTGATGTGGTCAAAACCAACCGGTTATCCGACTTTGGCGCGCTCTCCCGCCCGTTCAACAAAGAAGAGAGCGCCATCTTGCAGAATTATATTGAGAACGGCTACCGCCTGTTTGTGGAGCGCGTGGCTCAAGGGCGCAAGATGAGCACCGCAGAGGTGGATTCCATCGGGCAAGGCCACGTATGGACAGGCCGCCAAGCCATGAATATCAAATTGGTGGACAAGCTCGGCACCCTACAAGACGCCATAGCCTACGCTGCCCAAAAAGCGCGCCTGAAAAGCGACTATGCCGTGCGCGAATGCCCCGAGAGCCAACCGTGGTATGTCAGTCTCGGCCTCACCAAGGCGCAGGCGCAGGCCCGATTATTAAAGACGCGCTCTGAATTGGGCGAGCTATATCTTCCTTATATGATTTATAAGCGCTTGGAGCACCAGAGCCGATTACAAGCGCGCCTGCCTTATCTCCTAAAAATCCAGTAATTTTAGTATTCTATTGAGCGATAATTCTTAAATATCATCATCATCGCCGCAGATAAGGTTTTCCATCAGATATTTCTCTTTCTCTATGTCCAAACCTAAGCCATTCCGCACATATCCCGCCCTATTGCCCCTCTCGTGGGTCTACGGCGGCATAATGCAGCTAAGAAACCGATTATACGACCACGGGATATTGCGCACGCATCCCACTCTTTTGCCCACAATCAGCGTAGGCAATCTGGCCGTAGGGGGCACGGGCAAGACACCGATGTGTGCATTCCTCCTTTCCGCCTTAAAAGCGCGGGGGCTCCACCCCGCATTCCTCTCCCTCGGCTACGGGCGCAAGAGTAGCGGCTACGTGGAGGCCACGGAGTCCTCCACCGCCTCTGACATCGGCGACGAACCGCTGGAAATCCACCATACTTTTCCCGACATCCCCATTGCCGTATGCGGGAAACGCTTTTTAGCAGCAGAGCGGATAAGGAGCGCCCACCCAGACATCAACTGTTTTGTATTGGACGACGCCTATCAGCATCGCGCCACCCACCGCGACATCAACATCTTGCTCACCGATTACAACCGCCTCTACACCCGCGACCTCGTCTTGCCATCCGGCAGATTAAGGGAGACATCCTCCTCCGCCAGCCGCGCACAGATAATCATCGTAAGCAAATGCCCGCCATCGCTCACCCCCGAAAAGGCCGAGGCGGTGAGGCGCGAACTGAAGCCCCTCGCTTACCAACACCTTTTCTTCACCTGCATCCATTATCTTCCGCCAAATATCTGCGACCTCCAAAGCAAGCACTTGCTTTTGCTCACCGGCATAGCCAATCCTGCGCCATTGATTGCCCATTATAGCCAATCCTGCGCCTCAATGCAAACACTATGCTATCCCGACCACCATTCTTTTTCTTCTTCAGACATCAGCGACATTGCCGCCAAAGCGCAAGAAGCCGACATCATCATCACCACCGGCAAAGACTTCGCGCGATTGCCCAAAGACCTGCCAACAGAGATTGCCCAAAAGCTCTGCGTTCAGCGCATTGGCGTAAGATTTCTTTTTAATGAGGAAAAACATTTTATTGACTTGATTTGCACAAGCATATAGCCCCACTCCCACTTTCTCCAACACATCTACATCTTTTATCATTCCCACCCCAAACCCCTATTCATCATGACTGAAATATCCTCTCTCGGCGAGTTTGGCCTCATCCGCCACCTCACCTCCGACATCAATCTCCAGAATTCCTCGTCCCTCCTCGGCGTAGGCGATGATTGCGCCGTCATCGACAATCATGACAAGCTCACTCTCGTAACCAGCGACCTCCTTTTGGAAGGTGTCCATTTCGACCTCACCTATGTGCCCCTCAAACACCTCGGTTACAAGGCCGCCACAGTCAATCTCTCCGACATCTACGCTATGAACGGTCAGCCACGCCAAATGGTGGTGAGCATAGGATTGAGCAAGCGTTTCACCGTGGAGGATGTGGAGCAGATTTATGACGGCATCAAATTGGCCTGCTCACGCCACCACACCGACATCGTGGGCGGCGACACCACCTCCTCCCTCACAGGCCTCACGCTCTCCCTCACCTGCATAGGCGAAGCCGGGCGCGACGAGGTGGTCTATCGCAGTGGCGCCCGCGACACCGACCTCGTCTGTGTGAGCGGCGACCTCGGTGCGGCCTACATGGGATTGCAGTTGCTGGAGCGCGAGAAGCGCGTGTTTGAACAAATGAGCCGCGAGCACAACACTACCGCAACCACAGCAGGCGATTCGCAAGCCAACAATTCCGGCGATGGCGACAACTCTTTCCAACCTGATTTCCAAGGGAAGGAATACCTGCTGGAGCGCCAGTTGAAACCGGAGGCGCGCGGCGATATTATCCTTCGGTTGAAGGAGAGCGGCGTCAAGCCCACCTCGATGATTGACATCAGCGATGGCCTTTCTTCCGAACTCCTGCATATCTGTCATCAAAGTCATGTGGGCTGCGAAATCTACGAGGAGCGTCTGCCCATAGATTACCAGACCTCCCTCCAGGCGCAGGAGTTTGACATATCGCCGTCCACCTGTGCCCTCAATGGTGGCGAGGATTATGAGTTGCTTTTCACCGTGGCTCTGTCGGATTACGAGAAAGTGCGCGATATGGAGGGCGTCCACATCATCGGGCGCATTCAGAAAGAGGAATACGGATCTGTGCTCGTGGCCAAAGGCGGGGCGGAATATCCTCTCACCGCCCAAGGGTGGCAACACCTGAAATAATCTGCTTTCACTGCCATCCCCACCCCATATCATGAAGACACCGTTCACAATCCGCACTGCCACTCCCGATGATGCGGCAGCAATTTTGGCCATCTATCGCCCTTACATAGAGACCACAGCCATCACCTTTGAATACGATGTGCCGTCTCTCGGCCTCTTTCGCGCCCGCATTGTCCACACATTGCAGCAATTCCCTTATTTGGTGGCGGAATCTGACGGGCGCATCCTCGGCTACGCCTACGCCTCACCCTTTAAGGAGCGGGCGGCCTATCAATGGGCGGTGGAGACGTCCATCTATGTGGACCGCTCCCTCCGCCACGGCGGAATAGGCAGCGCGCTGCATCAGACTCTCGAGGACGCCCTCCGCCGACAGGGTATTCTCAATCTCAATGCCTGCATTGCCTATCCGCCCACACCGTTGGATAAGCCCGTGGGCACGGAGTGCGCCGAAGAAGCGGCCTGCGCCCTTCTGCCACCCGACAGTGTGGCATTCCACCTACGCATGGGCTATACGCCCGTAGCGCATTTCCACCGGTGCGGACTGAAGCGCGGTCATTGGTATGATATGATCTGGATGGAAAAACTCATTGGCGCACATAAGGAATCCTAAACCTTATGTGCGTATTTTTTTTGACCCGCCGACATATTTTTGAGTCTATCGGCACATTTTTTAGTTCCACCTGTGCGTTTTTTGAGTCTGCCAATTATTTTTCATTTCACGGTGTTGGTCTCTCTATTTATTCTAACACGAATTTCCACAAATTAGACACGTATCTTTACAAATAAAACACGCACTCTTACAAACCAATCACGCACTTTTACAAACTAATCACGTATTTCCACAAATCAAACACGAATTTTCATCAATTTATTCTTGGCGACTGGCGCAACGCAGACAAAATGTGTCGCCATTAATTCAGAAAAATTCGTGGACAGTTCATGAAAATTCGTGTAGACGTCAAAAAATCCCGAGATAGTTTGCGTTAACAGTACTGTTTAGATAATGTTACAGTGCTGTAACAATAACTAAACAGTACTGTTAACTTATTGTTACAGCACTGTGAACGCAAACTATCTCGGGAATTAATCGCCGCAGAGCGCTACTTTTCCCGCCCGCCTGCCGCTAAAAATGAAAGA
>CAZQVW010000153.1:0-6580 GCA_964596865.1 uncultured Bacteroidaceae bacterium | reverse complement strand
AGAAGCTGTCGCCAAGACTGGCGTAAATGCTGTAAGAATAAAAGAAGCTGTCGCCAAGACTGGCGTAAATGCAGCAAGAATAAGAAAAAATGCCGTAAAGACAGGAATGGCAATATTTCTGTTGGGTCTGTGCGTCATAATGGGCGGATGCGGCAATGAGAGCGGGCGGAGGGAGCGCACACTGATGACCTCTATCGCCCCACTACAATATATGGTGGAAAAGATTGCGGGCGGAGATTGGCAGGTGGAACCGTTAGTGCCGCAAGGGTATAGCCCTGAGGACTATTCGCCTACCGCCGAGCGCATGGCCGCACTCTCGTCTGCGCGCATGGTGTTTATCACAGGCAACTTGCCGGTGGAGACCACATGGATACGTAGGGCCGTGGGCGAAGTGGAGGCACTGAAATGCGTGGACACGTCGCGGGGCATTGAGAAAGCCACGTTCGACCCTCACACATGGTTGTCGCCGCGCAATGCAAGGGTGATATACCGCAATATATGCGATGCCCTTTGCCAGATAGACAGTGTAAACGCAAATACCTACCGCCAAAGATATGATGAGGCCGTGGAGGAGACCGATTCATTGGACGCGCAGATTAGGGAAATCCTTAAAAATGCTCCCTCGCGCACGTTTGTGATAGTGCATCCCGCCCTCACGGAATTTGCCAAGGACTACGCTCTGAAACAGTTGGCCATAGAGAAAGACGGTAAGGAACCTACGCCGCGCTCTTTGGAGGCATTGATTAACGAGGCCAAAAAGGGCGGCGCTAAGGTGGTGTTGCTCCAAAAAGAGTTCACCGAGACTTCGGCGCAGGTGGTGGCCAGTCAGATTGACGGGCAGGTAATTGATATTAATCCGCTCTCCCACGATTGGCCCGCCCAGATGATTCACATAGCTAAAGCTATTGCAAATGAATAATACACAGGTGGTTGATAATATGTCAAAGACAGATGAGGCTTCGGCGATAAATGCCGGTGATGCCGCTCAAGTGGGCGGGGGAGCGGCATTGAAAGCCGGTGGTTTCACTCGCGTGGGCGGGGCTTCGGGGCAGACAGCCAGCACCTTGGGCCAACCGATTATCCGCATAGAGCATTTGGGCGTTGCCTATGAAGGCAACGTGGCTCTAAGAGATGTTTCGCTCAATGTCTACGAGCATGATTTTATAGGCATCATTGGTCCTAACGGTGGCGGCAAGACCACTCTGGTGAAAGCCGTGCTCGGACTGGTGCGCCCCTCAACAGGCACCATCCGTTTCTGCCACCCCGATGGCACTATCGCGCCCAAGATGAACATTGGCTACCTGCCGCAATATTCCTCGTTTGACTTTAGGTTTCCCATCACCGTGGAGGAGGTGGTGCGCACGGGCTTTTTGGCCAACCGGTCGCTGACGGCCCATATAAATAAGGAGCAAAAAGAAATTGCTGCGAGAGTGATGGAGCGCATGGAGCTTTACAACCTCCGCAAGCGGCCAATCAGTAACCTCTCCGGCGGTCAACGACAACGCGTCTTGATGGCCCGGGCTCTGGTAAACCGCCCCAGTGTACTTATTCTGGACGAGCCCTCCACTTATATCGACCGCGAAAGTGAGCAGCGGCTATATTCCCTATTAGAGCACATCAATAGTGAGTGCGCCATCATGCTGGTGAGCCACAACCTCGATGCCGTGATGCGCATGGTGAAGAATATCGCGGTGGTGAACACCACGCTCACGTATAATCCGAATAATTGATGTCCGCAAAATTAGAGATACGTAGTGGCAAAATTAGAGATAAGAAAATTTTGGGGTGATGATTATGCCCGCCCGCGAAAAAGTCCACTGTTTAATAATGATACCGCACATTCTGGCGAGCAGAACAGAACCGGTAGGGCGGGTTTTGCCCCCATAAGATGCGGCAATATTTCAAAACGAATGTGGCGGCAAACGATGATGCCAATGACGCTCCGCCCGCTCATAGATAAATAACGGATAATCTACGATAAATAACGAAATAATCTCATACTATACAAATATGAAATCAATCAGAGAAATCTATAGAATTGGCTATGGCCCCAGTTCGTCCCACACGATGGGTCCCGTCAAGGCTTCTGAAATCTTTTTGAGCCATAATAATGACAGTAATCGCTTTCGCGTAACATTCTACGGGTCGTTGGCCGCTACGGGCAAGGGCCACCTCTCTGATGTGGCGGTGGCCGCTATCTTCCATGAGGCAAAGAAGGACGTGGAGTTTGTTTGGAAGCCCAAGGTCTTTTTGCCTTTCCACCCCAACGCGGTGGAGTTTGAGGCTTTGGACGGGGAAGGAAAGACAGTGGACAGTTGGACAGCCTACAGTGTGGGCGGCGGTGCTCTGAAAGAAGAGACGCCCAAATATCTGCAGGGCCAATCGCCTGATATATACGACCTCACAAGTATCTCCGTCATACAGGATTATTGCGAGGCCAACGGAATGAACTATTGGGAGTATGTGCGCGAGCGAGAGGACGCGGGCATCGAGGATTACCTCCACGAAGTGTGGGAACAGATGCGCACCTCCATCCACAACGGGCTGGCGCGCGAAGATGTGCTGCCCGGTGTGCTCCATCTCAAGCGCAAGGCTGCCAAATTCTATGTGAAAGCCAATAGTATGGTGGCCTCCTTGCAGGCCAAGGGCATCACTTTCGCCTATGCCCTGGCCGTGGCGGAGGAAAACGCCAGTGGCGGCAAGATAGTTACGGCGCCCACGTGCGGGTCGTGCGGGGTGATGCCGGCAGTGCTCTACCAAATCCAAGAGAAACACCATTTTAGCGACAACCAGATTGTGCGCGCTTTGGCCACGGCCGGACTGTTTGGCGATGTGGCCAAGGAAAATGCCTCTATCAGTGGGGCGGAAGTGGGGTGTCAGGGCGAAGTGGGCGTGGCCTGCGCTATGGCTTCGGCCGCTGCCAACCAACTTTTCGGCGGTAGCATCGCCCAGATAGAATATGCGGCGGAGATGGGATTAGAGCACCACCTCGGCATGACTTGCGACCCCGTTTGCGGTCTGGTGCAGATACCTTGTATCGAGCGCAACGCCTATGCTGCCGTCCGCGCCATGGATGCCTCGCTGTATTCCGCCCTCACCGATGGCCGCCACATGGTGAGCTACGACAAGGTGGTGAAAGTGATGAAACAAACCGGCCACGACATCCCCTCTGTCTACAAAGAGACCTCCCTCGGCGGTTTGGCCTCGCATTTTTAGACTAAAAATACCAACAATTAGGGGCTGTTGTAATAACAATTACGGTTGATTAAGAATTTATTACTATCTTTGCCGACAGAAAAACAAAGATTGCTATCAAAAAACACAAAACAATTATGATAAAGACAGGTTTACTCTTTTGCGCGGCCACATTGGTGGGTGCTGCCGTGTGTGCAACCACCCTTTCGGGCGGTTCAAATCCAATGAGTGTGGCTCAAAAGCCTCTTAATAATGTATCGGCAGACGCGCTGAGCGGTGCCACCGACCTCGCCGCCCCCGATGTGAATTATTATCAGCCGAGGGAATTGATACAGGTGTCGGAGGATTCGGTGGTGATGGCCTACGACCAAACGGAGGCCGAAGTGTTTGTTACTGCTCGTTCTGCCTATGAGCTTTATTGCCGCTCGGCGTGGATGCAGGTGAAGCAAGATGGCGACAAAATCATCATCTCCGCTCAAAAGAACGAGGCTTTTGTGCCCCGCATCGCCCGTATCATCCTCACTACCAAGAAAGAGAATATCTCGCGCGTGATTACCGTTATCCAAAAGACTGAGCCCAGCCACGACCGCTATTTCCCCCTGCCCACTACCGGAAATATCTATCCGATGACCCAAATGGACCTCTCCCTTGCCACTCACGACCCATGGATAAAGTCTGTGGTGAAGAATAAGTCTATCGAAGGGCACAAAGTGAAGGTGAAGGGCAACAGTTACGAGGCCACGGTCTCCACTCATGCCGCCTCGGTGTTCAAGGTGAAGCTCAATGGCGCGATGCGTTTCGTGTGCGACCTCGGTATCGACGACGAAGTGCTCTCGGTGAGCGACCCCTCCACCCACGGCAATGCATCGTATAAGGTGTTGCTCGATGGAAAGGAAGTGGCCAGCGGCAATCTCCTGCTCACCGACAACAAGGCCGTCCACCTCGATATCAATACCCACGGCGCTGACGTGATGGAATTGATATTTGGCGTCAATGGGTCCACCTGGGGCGACCATGTGGATTTGTGCAACCCCTATTTTGAACTTACTGCCGACAAACCGGTACTTATTAACTGATTTCTCTGATTTCTTTGGCACGCACTCATACAATCAAAGACCAACTATGTACATCTATGGCTCCCCTGCCGGGAGCCATAGTCTTAACGTTGGCTTTATGGCTGTGGCGCGGGCCCATGGATTGGGAGGGCGGATTAGCTCTCGCCCTAATGCTGCTCACCACCCTGATGTTAAGGCAGATGAGCAATGCTTTGCAGCTCATCAGGGTGAGGAGCTGGGCCGTGAGCACGGTGTTTGTGGTATTGATGGCGGTGGGAACGCCTATCCACCAATGGAATCCGTGGGCAAACGCGATGGGTGTCCTGTTTATGGTGTATGTAATAGGATTGCTGACGTCATATCAATCGCGCAAACCCCAGGTGAGCATCTTTTGGGGAACGGCGGCACTGTCTGTGTGCTCATTAATGGTGCCCAAACTGCTATGGCTTACTCCTATTATAATAGTGAGTATGATGATGCCGCTAAGATGCTGCACATCGCGGGCATTGGTGGCACTGCTGTTGGGATTATTGCTGCCCTATGAGCTATGGGGCGCGTGGAATCTTTACAACGGTACGATAGTGGGGGCGGCCACGGCGCATTGGCAATCGCTTACAAGTATCTCCTTTGATTTCCTATTGCCCGAGGGGGGAACGGATGCTGCCGCGGGCTCTATCGGTGCTGTAAAGAGTGCGGGAATGGGTGAAAATGGTGCGCTCGGTATAACCTTCACGAATTGGAAGAGCCTTATCTTGCAGGAAATCTGTTCGGCGAGGGGCGCAGTGGTAACGATGTTTGTGGTATACTGCGTTATCAGTATCTTTCATTTCTTCTATACTTCATTGGACGACAAGACACGCACCCGAATGCTGTTTTTCTCGCTGATGATGCATTGGCCGGTGATGCTGGCAATCTTCTTGTTGGGCGGCGGTCTGGAGGACTCGGTATTCTCGCTTCAGATGATTGCGGCTGGTCATCAGGCCGCGGATTGCGTGCAACAGGCCGCGGACGTTGCGCAATGCGCCATGCTTTGGCCACCGCTGTGCATAGTGAGCGCACCGTTGCTGGCGCATTATTTCGTGTTCTCGCGGAAATGGACTGGCGCCCTAATGTTCTATCTCTTCCTATTGTTATGCTTATTCTTGGCGTTACGTCCATTATAGTGCAATACGGCTACCACGGAATGTTGGTGGCCGCGTTTTTGGCGGGCAGTTTCATTCCATTTTCATCGGAGGCCATATTGACGGCGCTCTACGCGAGCGGACTGCAATTGTGGCCGCTGATACTGATGGCTACGGCCGGCAATGTGCTGGGCGGAGTGTTTAATTATAGTGTGGGCCGGCTGTGTAACGAAGCGTGGGTCTATCGTATCTTCCGCGTAAAGGAAGAACGATTGGAAAAGACCAAGGAACGCATCCGCAGAAGGGGTGTGTGGATGGGATTGCTGGCGTGGTTGCCGGTTTTGGGCAGCGTAATCACTATCGCTTTGGGCATTTTAAGGGTGAATTTCCCGATGTCGTTGCTCACAATGGCTGTGGGGAAATTTGGCCGCTACCTAATATTGGGCTATCTCATTTCTTTGGCGTGAGATGGCGCAAAAGAATTAATATGAGAGGGGAATTTCCCAAAACACCTACCAATCTCTGAAGTCAAACAACAAAGGGCAGCCGCTTGAAACGGCTGCCCTTTGTGTGGAATTTAGGTCTATGTTATTATGCCAAGGCCTCGTTTAATTCTTCTTGCTCCTCCGGCGAGAGCGATTTGTTTTTCAAATCGCGCTTGTGCTGGTCTTTGGCGCTGAATTGCTTTGAAGTTTTTTCTATGGTGCCGGTATTCTTATAGCGAACACCCTTGCGGCTGTTTTCCAGGTCGCGATAGGATTCTGCCTCGCTCTGCACTGCGCCTTTTTTGCCGGATGTCTTGATTAGGAAAAACTTTTTCCATCCGCCTTGATACATCTTCTTGAGTTTAGAAACCCATTTTCTCTCTTTGATTTCTCTTCTTTCTCCTCTGTCCATAGTAAAGGTGTTTTAAGGGTTAGTAACGGGTCTTCGGCGGGAGCCAACAGTTCCTTTTAACAGGCCCATCGCCCCTGCGTCATTGGCAAAAATAGGAAACCTTTCTTATACTGCCAAATTTTCGCGGGGAAAATCATTAATAAACTCAAATCGGCCATTAGAAATTATGTCTACGCAGCTTCTAATGACCGATTTGGGTTTATTTTTACCCTTATTATTGGCGTAAACTACTTCCAATTTTATTAAAGGCATCTTTAGTAAACTCATTTATCTGAGTAGTATTCCAGTCGTTATCACGAACTACTACATCGA
>CAZQVW010000152.1:0-6628 GCA_964596865.1 uncultured Bacteroidaceae bacterium | reverse complement strand
AAGCATTTGTCGCAAATAACACAATATTTTCCCCACTAAATATCTACTGAGCCATAATTCTGTCGTGATATATCAAAGCCTCAACTTAAAAGTCGAGACTTTGATATAACATAAGAAAAAGATTTCCAATATCTTATAAACAAAAAGAGGACACATTATGGTTTAATGCATCCTCTTTATAATCAGTCGTAAGAACAGAAATGTCCGTTACCGAATACGCAAAATCAAATTTTACAACGGATATTCCTCAAAAGCATAGAGCACTGTGGAGAGATAGCGCTCGCCGGTATCCGGAAGGATGGCGAGAATTGTCTTTCCTTTGTTCTCGGGGCGCTCAGCCAATTTGCGAGCAGCAGCCACAGCAGCGCCTGAAGAGATACCCACCAATAAGCCCTGCGTAGCAGCCAATTGGCGAGAAGTGAGGATAGCGTCATCGTTTTCCACGGTGATAATCTCATCTATGACAGAGGGATTATATGTCTTGGGCACAAAACCTGCACCGATACCTTGGATTTTATGCGGCCCACTTTGACCTCCGCTCAAAACAGGCGAAGAGGCTGGCTCCACAGCGACAATCTTAATCTTAGGATTTTTCTCTTTCAGTTTCTTACCGATGCCGGAAATGGTGCCACCGGTGCCAACGCCGCCCACCACAAAGTCTACTTTTCCATCTGTGTCGCGCCAGATTTCTTCGCCGGTAGTTCTATAGTGTGCCTCGGGGTTAGCAGGATTCTCAAACTGCTGAAGGATTACGGCACCAGGAATTTGGGCCTTTAGTTCGTTGGCGCGAGCGATGGCACCCTTCATTCCGTCTTTACCGGGCGTAAGATCCACAGTAGCGCCATAGGCCTTTACCAAATTACGACGCTCAATAGACATAGAATCTGGCATCGTGAGGATAAGTTTGTAGCCCTTTACTGCACTGACGAACGCCAATCCCACACCGGTGTTGCCAGACGTAGGCTCAATGATGGTAGCGCCGGGGGTGAGTGTGCCATCTTTTTCTGCGGCTTCAATCATAGCGAGGGCGATGCGGTCTTTCACACTACCCGCGGGGTTGAAATACTCCAATTTGCCGATGATTGTTGCATCAAGGTTTTTGAATTTTGCGTATGCCCCCAATTCCAAAAGAGGGGTGTTGCCCACCAATTCGGTAAGCACCTTTGCTATTTTTGCCATAGTACAATAATATTTTTAATATCAGATTTTTTGAAAAGCTTGGTCGAGGTCAGCAATAATATCATCGATATTCTCTACACCAACAGAGAGACGAATGGTTGTGGGTGTAATATGCTGCTCTTTCAGCTCCTCGGGCGAGAGCTGCGAGTGGGTTGTGGTAGCAGGATGAATGACGAGGCTCTTCACATCGGCCACGTTTGCCAACAAGGAGAAGATCTTAAGGTTATCTATAAACTTCCACGCATCTTCCTGAGTGCCCTTGATTTCAAAAGTGAAGATTGAACCACCGCCATTGGGGAAGTATTTTTTATAAAGTTCGTGATCAGGATGGTCGGGCAAGGCAGGGTGGTTTACTCTGGCCACCTTGGGATGGTTCTTCAAGTAATCCACCACCTTCAATGCGTTTTCCACGTGTCTTTCAATGCGTAATGGCAATGTCTCTACGCCCTGAAGCAGTATCCATGCCGCAATTGGCGAGATTGTGGCGCCGGTATCGCGGAGCAAGACGGCACGAATGCGTGTAACAAAGGCGGCCCTGCCAGCTACATCGGCAAATACAGCACCATGATAAGAAGGATCTGGCTTGCCCAGCGAAGGATACTTGTCGGCATTGGCCTTGAAGTCAAAATTGCCGGCATCTACGATTACGCCACCAAGAGTGCTACCATGACCACCGATAAATTTCGTGGCGCTGTGGATCACTACATCGGCTCCGTGCTCAATCGGGCGAACAAGGATGGGAGCAAACGTATTATCCACGAAGAAAAGGATGTTATGCTTGTGGGCTATTGCGGCTATACCGTCCAAATCAGCCACATCACTGTTAGGATTGCCTAAAGTCTCGGCATAAATCACCTTAGTGTTGGGGCGGATATGTTTCTCCACGGCATCAAGGTCATTTACATTCACAATATCATACTCCACTCCGAAGGTACTCAACGTGTGGGTGATAAGATTGAATGTACCGCCGTACATATTGTCGGCCGCGATGATATGATCGCCGGCTCTCACCACATTCTCCAACGCGTAGGTAACAGCAGCAGCACCACTGGCTACAGCCAATCCAGCCACGCCGCCCTCAAGGGCTGCCACACGGTCTTCAAAGACGCCTTGGGTAGAATTAGTCAGACGACCGTAGATATTGCCCGGGTCTTTCAGGCCAAAACGGTCAGCGGCGTGCTGAGAATTGTGGAAAACATAGGATGTGGTTTGATAGATAGGCACCGCACGTGAATCGGTAACGGGGTCAGCCTGTTCTTGTCCCACATGAAGGGCAAGCGTCTCAAGATGAAGTTTCTGATCTGCCATAATAATATGAGTTTTGTAATTATTGATTTAGCCGAAAACGATATTTGTTTGGGTTGTTACCTTATTAATTATATAAGAGAAGCACTTCTTCTTTTTTTGGACGCATTCATATTGTATTAAAGCGCCCTCGCGCCTCCTCTTTTTTCACATTGCAAAATTAGGAACAACGCAAAGTTAAGCAAATACCTCTTTTCAGGCAAATAGTCTACCACAAAAGTGGTATCAATCCCATTTTTGTTAGCCACAAGGCCATTATCATTGCGATTGCTGCAATAGATTTTCAGCTAATACGTGTCATTCGGGTGGCAAAATTAGCTATTTTCATACTGAAAATTGCAATTCATCGCGTTTCCTCCATAAAAAATAATCTTTTATAGTGTTTTTGTTGCGAAAATATTTGGCGTTTTGTTTTTCTTAACTAACTTTGCAGTCGAAAAGGTATCATAGACCGTAAATAATCGATACTAATAAAAACAAACTTGTAATATTAAAATGTTATGAAAAAGCTTTTATTCCTTTTTGCTTTCGTAGGCGTTGCCTCGTTTGCAATGGCACAGTCCGAAGCTCCCACTCAGAAGTATTCGGTTGCCACCAACAGCTTTTGGTCTAACTGGTTTATAAACGCCGGTGCAGACTATTCCGTATTCTACAGCTCGCAAGAGGACGGTCTGGGCTTAGCCAAGAGCCCGTTCAAGAGATTCCGTCGCAATTGGGGCTTCGGTGTAGGCGTAGGTAAGTGGTTCACTCCCGGTTTGGGATTGCGCACAAAGTTCCAGGGCGTCTGGGGCAAGGGCGTAGTGTCCGAGGTTAACTGGAAGAACCGCGCCAACATGAAGCACTACTTCGCAGTAAACGAGCAGGTGCTCTTCAACCTCTCCAACCTCTTCTTCGGCTACAACCCCAACCGTATTTGGAATGTAACCGTTTATCCCGGTGCCGGTATCATGCACAACATGAGCCGCGGCATCACCGCTATCGACCTCCAGCTCGGTATCGAGTCTTCCTGGAAGATCACCGATCGCCTCGGCGCTTATGCTGATGTGAATGTTATCGCCGGCGAGAGCAAGATCGACAATGTAGAGACCCGCTCCTCCGACAACCACGCATTCTTCCAGAACTACGACAAGGTTGTTAGCCTTGAAGTAGGTCTGAAGTACAACATTGGCAAGGTAGGTTGGGAGAAAACCCCGGATGTTGATGCTATCATGGCTCTCAACGCCGAGCAGCTCGCTGCCCTCAACGCCAGCTTGAAATCCTCTCAGGATGAGAACGATCGTCTGAAGGCTCTGCTGGCTGCCAAGAAGGAGACTCCTGCCGCCACTACCAACACCGTGGTTAAGAAAGAGTTTGTTTCCAGCAAGACTTCTGTATACTTCAACATCAATCAAACCAAATTCGCCTCCAAGAAGGACCTTGTGGACGTTAAAGAAATGGCAGAGTACGCAAAGGCCAACGGTGCTAAACTAGTTGTTACCGGTTATGCTGACTCCGCTACTGGCAGCAGCGCCTACAACAAGAAGCTCTCCGAGAATCGTGCAAAGGCTGTGGCCGACCAGCTTGTTAAGTATGGCGTTAATCGCGACAGCATCATCATCAAGGGTGCTGGTGGCGTGAACACTCTCTCGCCCGCTTACTACAACCGTCGCGCCACCGTTGAGGTACAGTAACACCTGGGCTACATCACGAAAAATTCAGGTTAATTAATTGATACATATCGTTATGAAGGCACTTCCGATTTCCGGAGGTGCCTTTTTCTATATCTGCTACTGTTATTTAATCATTAAAGAACGCTAATTTAGTGCGGATTTCCCCGTCTTCAATGAACAACACAAGTGAGAAAAGCATTAATTTTGTATTTTGGTTTAGAAAAAAGGCAGATTTTATGTTTAGTACCAAATTTAGCACTGCAACATTCAGCAACGCATTTTCAAATTGCAGGAGTAATTTATCAAACCATCGGCGCATTTTAATCGGATTACTTATATTCGTTTTCCTTGCATTCTTAACGCTTTGTTTTTTGCCCATGGGCACAAACGGTAGCACCGCTTACATCCTTGTGGATCAAGACGACAACATAGATTCTGTGAAGCAAAAGACAGAGAACAGCATCCACCCGTGGCAAATGACAGGCTTCCGCATCTTTTCTACCGCATTCCGATATTCCGACCACATTCACTCCGGCCGCTATCAGGCCAAACCCTTTGTTTCCGCCTTTACATTAGTGCGCGCAATGGCCAAAGGACGCCAAACGCCCATCAATCTCACCTTGCCACAAGGATGGACAAAAGAAGATGTGGCAGGGCGCGTAGCCCAGAAAATGATGTTTGACTCTTTGTCGCTGGTACACGCAATGAACAGCCCCACCGTTTGCGCCTCCCTCGGCGGCCTCGACACTTCCACCATCGCTACTATCCTCATTCCCAACACATATCAACTTTATTGGAACATCTCGGCCACCGACTTTCTAAAACGCATGTACAAGGAAAGTCAAACCTTTTGGAATGACGACCGTATAGCCAAAGCCGATGCCATCGGACTAACAAAGGAGGAGGTCTATATTCTGGCTTCCATCGTAGATGCCGAAACCACCAACAATGCCGAAAAGCCCCTCGTTGCCGGCATGTATCTCAATCGTTTAGAGACAGGGATGCCCCTGCAGGCCGACCCCACCATCAAGTTCGCGCTCCACCGGTTCGACCTCAAGCGCATCTTTGGCGAAATGCTAAAGGTGGACAGCCCCTATAACACCTACACACACCGCGGATTACCACCGGGCCCCATACGCATTCCGTCTTTAAGTAGCATTGAGGCAGTGCTTAACCCCGCCCACCATGATTATTTATATATGTGTGCGAAGGCCGACCTTTCCGGCACCCACGTTTTCTCCCGCACATTTTCCGAGCACCAACAAGCAGCCGCCGCTTATGCTCGTGCGCTCAACGATATTGGCATTCATTAATTCAATCCCACGACTTAATTAAACCGGCCTACGTCTTAATTGAGCTACCACACTGCTCGATTTAGCCATCCCACTGCATGGTTTAGCCAGTTCTCTACATAATTAAACCTGCCCACAGCTTAATTAAATAAACCCACTGTTTAGGGATAATTTCTTCGTGATAAAATCCCAAAACAGTGGGTATTTTTTTGCAAATCGCGTTTTCGGTTGCGTTAACTGTGCTGTAACATTATCTTAACAGTACTGTTTAGATAATGTTACCCTACTGTTTAGTTATTGTTACAGTACTGTTAACGCAAACTATCTCGAGAAAAAATCCCCTAATCAGACCTTTTATTCTTCCTCTCACGATAATACACACAAAAAAGAGGGGTAAAACTTTACCTCACACGAATAAATTAGCAGAAAATGTGGAAACGATATTATAAATGGCAGACGAGGAAAGCGGCAAGGAAATAATATTGCGCGCAAGAAAATGTTTAGAATCAGCACAGTAGGATTAACGAGCAAAATGGGGTAAAAATAAATTTAACTATCTGCAAAAAGGAATAACAGGAAGCGAAAAAGTTACCAAAAAATTTGGCTACGCATAACTAAAGTGTTACCTTTGCGTTAATATTGGAAGTTATATTAACACAAAACATAAATTAGGAATGAAAACAATAACAGTATTGATTGAAAAATCACCCGAAGGCGGCTATTGGGCGCGCACGGCGGAAGGATTGAACGGAGACACGATATTAAATGGCACAGGTGATTCCGTAGACGCCGCCAAAAAAGATTTAGAACTGGCCTACAAAGAGGCAAAGGAAGATGCCAAAGAAGGAGATAAGACGTTTGAAGACGTTGAATTTGTTTATAAATACGATTTACAGTCGTTTTTAGATTACTTCAAGGTGTTTAATGCGAGCGAACTGGCGCGCATGGCTGGTATAAACCCCTCGCTAATGCGCCAATATAAAATTGGCGTAAAGAAGGCAGGTGATAGCGTCTATCGCAGACTGTCTGATTGCATGGAGAAAATTAAGAAAGATTTGCAAGCGGCGAGATTCTAAATTATCACTTGCAATGATGATGAAGAAACAAAGATTTGCCCTTTCACAAACAGCAGATTACCAAACATAGAAAAGGAGAAGCCCCAATTGGAACTTCTCCTTATTTTGCGGAAAGTGAGGGATTCAA
>CAZQVW010000151.1:0-6640 GCA_964596865.1 uncultured Bacteroidaceae bacterium | reverse complement strand
ATTGTTACAGCACTGTAACATTATCTAAACAGT
The DNA here is from genome assembly GCA_964596865.1 of uncultured Bacteroidaceae bacterium. Classification (GTDB taxonomy): domain Bacteria; phylum Bacteroidota; class Bacteroidia; order Bacteroidales; family Bacteroidaceae; genus UBA6382. Next base: position 6,607 of record CAZQVW010000151.1, on the reverse strand, counting down.
ACTGTTAACGATAGTCAAAACGATTGGAAGTGACATAACGACGGGATTTCCAGAATTTTTTCCGCAAATTCTATTGCGGATAACAACAAAGGGATGGACTAACCGCCACCCCTCTCCAAATAAATTTGCCGTGGGGACCCTGACCACGCCGCTACGCGGCTGAACCGCCCTTACATGACCAAAACAAACACTTTTTGCCGTGTAGGATAATAACAATTACAATCCGGCACCGGGCAACGTAGCGAAAACTTACTCGTCTGGATTGAGCAACGGCTCCACAGAGCAAAGAAGAGTGCGTAAATCCAGTATTCACAACACTTTATTTTGGCGTATACAAACAAAAAAACTCCCGCAACAGACATATCAAAACGTCTGTTGCGGGAGCATTTATACTGCGCTCAATAAGGCGTGCGCCCTTAGTGCGAGTAGTTATCGAAATTTTTTAAGCTTCTTGACTCCAGTCTTCTTGAGACTTGCGGATATAAGTGCGATAGCGCTGTTGAGCGGCGTGCTCAGTGGCATCATAGAGCTCCTGCGCCTCTGCGGGATAGGCTTTCTTCAGAGACAGGAAGCGCACCTCGCCATCCAGATAGGCCTGGAATTTATCCCACTGCGGAGCCTTGGAATCCAGAGTAAACGGATTCTTGCCCTGCTTGGCTAACTCCGGATTGTTGCGCCACAAGTGCCAATAGCCGCATTCCACTGCCTTTGCTTCCTCGGCCTGGCTCTTGCCCATACCACCCTTGGCCTTCAAACCGTGGTTGATACAGGGAGCGTAGGCAATGATAATCGATGGGCCGTGATAAGCCTCGGCCTCGCGGATAGCCTTCAGGCACTGAGCTTGATCAGCGCCCATAGCCACCTGCGCCACATAAACATAGCCGTAGGTGGTCTGCATCAGACCGAGGTCTTTCTTCTTCACCCTCTTACCACTGGCTGCAAACTGGGCGATAGCACCGATAGGCGTGGCTTTGCTGGCCTGGCCGCCGGTATTGGAATAAACCTCCGTGTCGAGCACGAGGATATTAACGTCCTCACCGCTGGCCACCACGTGATCCAAACCACCGTAACCGATGTCGTAGCTGGCGCCATCGCCACCGATAATCCACTGGCTGCGCTTAACCAAATAGTCCTCCAAATCTTTCAATGCCGTGCAGATGGGGCAGCCATTCTTTGCGCCGGTCTCAATCAGCGGCACGAGCTTGTCGGCTGCGGCCTTGGAAGCCTTGGCGTCCTCGCGGCCGTCAATCCATTCTTGAGCTGCGACTTTCATCTCTGCGGGGATCTTCTCGGAAGCGATAGCCTCTTTCAAGTGGCTCTCAATGCGGTTGCGCATCTTCTTTGTGGCCAATACCATACCCAGGCCGTATTCGCAGAAGTCCTCAAACAAAGAATTTGACCATGCCGGACCCTGACCCTTGGCGTTCTTGGTGTAAGGCGTGGAGGGAATCGAACCGGAATAAATAGAGGAGCAGCCCGTGGCGTTGGCAATCATCTGACGGTCGCCAAAGAGCTGGGAAATCAGTTTCACATAAGGAGTCTCGCCGCAACCGGAGCAAGCACCGGAGAACTCAAACAGCGGGGTGGCAAACTGGCTGACGCGCGGGTTCTGTGTAATATCGATGAGGTCTTGCTTGGAACTTACATTCTTCACGCAGTAATCCCAATTCTTTTGCTCTTCTTCTTGACCCTCCAACGGCACCATCTTCAGCGCCTTGACGGTCTCGCCATTCACTTTCTTGCCGAGGCAGACATCCACGCAGTTGCCGCAACCGAGGCAATCCATCACGTCCACCTGTATGCGCATCTGCATACCCTTGAGCGCTGCGGGGGCTTTGATTTCGAGAGTGCTGGGGGTGAAACCGGCCTTTTCCGATTCGTTCATCACAAACGGGCGGATGGCGGCGTGCGGGCAGACAAACGAACAGCGGTTGCACTGCACACAGTTTTCGCTATCCCAAACGGGCACGAAAGCTGCCACTCCGCGCTTCTCGTAAGCAGCAGTGCCCTGTTGCCAAGCGCCGTCGGCCACATCATTATAAGCCGACACAGGCAACAGGTCGCCGTTCTGGGCATTGATGGGGCGCACCAGACGACTGATGAATTCCGGCTCTTCGCGCTGAACAGGAGCATCGTCCTCCAGATTTGCCCAGGCGGGATCCACAGCGAGCTGCTTGTATTCGCCGCCGCGATCCACAGCTTGATAATTCATGTTCACCACATCCTGACCCTTGTTGCCATAACTCTTAACAATGAACTTCTTCATCTGATCAATGGCGAGATCTACGGGGATTACCTTGGTAATACGGAAGAAAGCGGACTGGAGAATTGTGTTTGTGCGGTTGCCAAGTCCAATTTCCTGCGCGATTTTGGTAGCGTTGATGTAATAAACGGTGATATTATGCTTAGCAAAGTATTTCTTTACATTATTAGGCAGATTATGCACCAGTTCATCGCCGTCCCAGATGGTATTGAGCAGGAATGTGCCGCCATCGCGTAGGCCGCGCAGCACATCATACATACGCAGGTAGGCCTGAACATGGCAAGCCACAAAATTAGGCGTCTTAATTTGGTATGTAGAGCGAATAGGCGTATCGCCGAAACGCAAATGCGAGCAAGTGAAACCGCCCGACTTCTTGGAATCGTAAGAGAAGTAGGCCTGGCAGAATTTATCGGTGTTGTCGCCGATAATCTTCACGGAATTTTTGTTGGCGCCCACGGTGCCGTCAGCGCCAAGTCCGTAGAATTTTGCTTCAAAGATGCCTTCGCCGCCAAGAGCCATCTCTTTCTCCAGCGGGAGGGACTCATAGGTAACATCGTCCACCACACCAAGGGAGAAATGATTCTTAGGCTGCGGGAGAGCGAGGTTGTCGAATACGGAGATAATCATAGTGGGCGTAGTATCAGCGGAGCCCAAACCATAACGGCCGCCCACGATGAGCGGAGCGTTTTGCTGACCATAGAATGCGTCGCGGACATCCAGATACAAGGGCTCACCGGCGGCACCGGGCTCCTTGGTGCGGTCAAGCACAGCGATGCGCTTCACCGTCTTGGGCACGGCAGCCAACAGATGCTTCACAGAGAAGGGGCGATAGAGGTGAACACTCACCATACCCACCTTGTCGCCGCGCTTATTCATATAGTCGATAGCTTCGCGGGCGGCTTCAGTGGCGCTACCCATAAGGATAATAATTCGCTCGGCCTCGGGATCACCGTAATAGGAGAACAGTTTGTATTCGCGGCCGCAAATCTTGCTAACTTCCTTCATGTATTCTTCTACAATACCGGGGATAGCATTATAATATGGGTTGCTGGCCTCGCGATGAGCGAAGAAAGTCTCGGGGTTTTCGGCCATACCGGTGGCATGGGGGTGATTAGGCGACAGGGCACGCTCGCGGAAAGCCTTAAGGGCGTCCATATCCACCAGCGGGCGGAGGTCTTCCTGGTCAATGGCCTCAATCTTCTGATATTCGTGGCTGGTGCGGAATCCATCGAAGAAATTAAGGAACGGCACCCTGCCCTTGATAGCGGAAAGGTGGGCAACGGCGGCAAGATCCATCACCTCCTGTACAGAGCCCTCGCAAAGCATGGCGAAGCCCGTCTGACGACAAGCCATCACATCGCCGTGGTCGCCAAAGATACAGAGCGAATGGGTTGCCAGTGTTCTGGCCGAAACGTGGAACACGCAGGGCAGCAATTCACCGGCAATCTTATACATATTCGGAATCATCAGCAGCAAGCCCTGCGAGGCTGTGAACGTGGTGGTGAGGGCTCCGGCCTGCAGCGAACCGTGTACTGCACCGGCAGCGCCGGCCTCGGATTGCATTTCCTGCACCGTTACGGTATCGCCGAAGAGGTTCTTGCGGTTTTTACAAGCCCATTCGTCCACATGCTCCGCCATAGGCGAGGACGGAGTGATAGGGTAGATTGCGGCTACCTCCGAAAACATGTAGGCTACGTGGGCGGCAGCCTCATTGCCGTCCACGGTCATAAATTTCTTTTCTTTTGCCATTGTGTTTGTAGTATGTATGTGTATTTTGTTTGTAGAGTGTGTATGTCATACCGATTATAAGCGCTGGTATTGGGCACTTATCTTCAGTATTATATGCAAAGTTAGTGTTTTTTCCGCAAACAATGAAATTTGGCACGTATGTTAGTTGCGCCAAGCCCGGATTGTTATGGAAAAATGCCACGTCCACCCGCCTAAAATAGGAGACCGAACTCCAAATATCGGAGACCGGACTCCAAATACGAGAGGCCGTCTTCCTAATATCAAAGACCGCCTTCCTAAATACGGGCGACCGCTCCGCTAATACAGGAAACCAAACAGCCAAAGAGGGATGTCGCCATCGCGCGAAACCTCGGTATTATAGCGGGCATAGTAGAGATTTACGTCTTTAGCGCGTCTCTTAGAGTTTTTATCGCACACGCAAATCTCCATATCATCGTCTACGACGAAGACATTGGACCGGCGGGTGGTCTCCACCTTATGATGGCGCCAGATACTGTTGGTGAAGAAAGTCTCCATCACCTCTTGGTCGGAGGGCGCGCCACTAAGGATGGCATACAGCAGATTGGTATTATGCGTGAGCACACGTGAGGGCTTTTTGGGGCCGGTGGTGCCGTGCTTATAGATTTGGTGAATCAAGCGGGCCTCCTCCAAATCAGTCATATAGTTCATAACCGTGGCTCTGGAGGTATTGATTTCCTTTGCCAGGTTGCTGACGTTTGGCGACTCGTTGCCGTCCACCACAAGGAGGTAGAGCAGAGTCTTAAGCCTGCCCACATATTTCACATCTATCTGCTTGGTAAACAAGATGTCCACCTCAATCATAGCATTGATGGATTTCAGCAGGTTTTCAGTGAAATTATGCTTCTCAATATAGAAGGGATAATAGCCATGATGGAGATAACTTTGCAGGAATATCCACGGCCTCACTTTCATCAGTATGCTGCGCTGCACTTCCTCCGTGCGGTGGAGGACATCGTCCAGCGTATAGCGGGGAATGTCGAATCCGGCCTGCATATTGATGTATTCGCGGAACGAAAATCCGTGGAGCACATAGAAATGGGCCAGATGAGACAACTCATCGTCCTCCGTGCCGGGCTCCTCCACCGTGGTGGTGGCAAAGACTATCTGCAGAACGGGCAGCGCGTGGTAGCATTGACAAAGTTCTTGCCGCCATCCGGCCTGCTTAAACAGTTGGTCTACAATTAATACCCTGCCGCCGCGCTTCACAAACTCCTGCGCAAAATCAAACAATCCTCTGCCGCGAAAATAGAAACTATTCATGCTCACATACAAGCAGCGCCCCATAGAGTAACTATAGTTTTTCTTGGCGTATTGCAGTAAGAAAGTGGTCTTACCCACACCTCGCGGGCCCTTGATACCGATTAGGCGGTATTTCCAATCAATGTCGTTCATCAACGGGCGTGTCATCGACAAATCCGTGTGCTCCAATAGATAAGCGTGGCGTTGAAAGAAATTTTCCATTCTGGCTTCTGTTTTCGGTTATTAGATATATACGCCATTACCGCCCACTTATCGTGTTGGCGGGTGGAGTATAATCAAACTTTCGGCTGCAAAAGTATAAAAAAACTATTAAATTGCGACCTCTAATTCGCAAAATAAACACAGAAAGCCGTAATTTTGCACTGTGACCATACATTTATTTAATTTTTCGCACGACATTTCATTGGCTCACGGCATCAAAGCTATCACTCCGCCCGCCGTAGTGAGGGCCATGGAGCGCGATTTGCAACCGCTGCGCCGTCTATTGCCCCAGCCGTTTGAGGGCTACACACCCGATGCCCCCGTGTGGGGGTGGGATGCCTCGTTAGTACATTCTTTGCAAAAGGCCGGATACACCAATCTGCCCACCAATGAACAATTGGCCGACATTCGGACTCTCAGTTCGCGCCGTACAGCCGTGGAGGTACTGAAACAACTGCGCCGCAACCTGCGCGGCCTCCCCCTCGTTGGCGAAAGCGCGTTCATCACTTCGCCCGAGGCATTTTCAGACGCTTTTCCGCTCCCGCCCATCCAACCAGCGAAAGGGAATGACAATCTTTTGGTCTCTTCTTCACCCATCACGGGAGGAAAGACCGCCCCCCTACCCTCTCCCACACACATAATTAAAGAGCCATACTCCAGTAGCGGGCGCGGATTGCGCCCCGTGTGCACATTCATCACGCCCAAGACCCGCCAATGGGCCCTGCGATGCATCCGTGAACAAGGCGGCGTGGAAGTGGAGCCTTATTATAATAAGGTAATCGACTTTGCCATGGAGTTTACTTGCCACAAATCCGGCGTTTGCTATGACGGCCTTTCCGTCTTTCTCACGCGCGGCAACAACACCTACACAGGCAACATCGTGGCCCCGCAGGATTTTTTAGAAGACCGTATCTGCGCCTACATCAATCGGGATGTCTTGGCCTCGGTGCGCGACAGCCTCATAGAAACACTGTCCAATGTTCTAATAAACAGGTATCTCGGACCGATAGGAGTGGATATGATGGTGGTGAAGCAGGACGACCGCTACATGCTCCACCCCTGTGTGGAGATTAACCTACGCCGCACGATGGGCAACCTCGCTTTATATATGCT
>CAZQVW010000150.1:0-6694 GCA_964596865.1 uncultured Bacteroidaceae bacterium | reverse complement strand
CAGTACTGTTAACTTATTGTTACAGCACTGTGAACGCAAACTTTCTCGGGATTTTATGAATTTACCTCGCATTTTCCCGAATTTATTTCGAATATTTCTGAAATCATCTCGCAATCTAAAGGGCGCTTGGGCCGGCTCGCATATATTAATAATGTAGTTCTACTGAATTGGCGGGCGGGGAAACAGTGAAAAAGTCTTTAATCTATGGATTAGGGCGCAACAGGCATAAAGCTATTCAAAGAATTATTTATAACTTTGCCTATTCAAACACCTTTATGCGAAGCGCAGAAGCCTAAATAGAGCGTGTTTGTAATATAATAAGGCAAAAGACAAAGCCTAATAGACTGTGGCTTACGCCTAAAAAACAAAAACGATGGGTATTACCTCATTATTAAGACCATATTTCGAGCGCCGCTATAGACAGTTGCGCTTTAGTGAACTGAACGCCGATGACGAGCAGCGCCACCTGTTGGATTGGATGGTAAAGAAAGCCAAGAATACCAGTTGGGGGCGCACTCACAACTACGCCGACATTCATAGTTATGACGACTACGTCCGCGAAGTGCCGGTGAGCACGTATGACGACCTCAAGGAGCAGATAGACCTCATGCGCCACGGGCAGAAGGATGTGCTGTGGCCCGGAAGGGTGAAATGGTACGCCAAATCCTCCGGCACCACCAACGATAAGAGCAAGTATATCCCCGTGAGCCGCCGCGGACTGAAGGATACTCATTATAAAGGTAGTGCGTGCGTGGTTACATACTATCTTCACAATAATCCTCATAGTCATTTACTGGACGGCAAGGCGCTTATCCTCGGCGGAAGCCACGAGCAGAACTATGACGTGAAGCAAAGTCTGGTGGGAGACTTGAGCGCCATCCTTATAGAGAATATCACGCCTTTTGCAAACCTGCTTAGGGTGCCCAAGAAGCAGACGGCCCTGCTCCGCGACTTTGAAGTGAAGCGCGACCGCATCGCCCGCGAGACGCAGCACCAGAATGTCACCAATATCAGCGGCGTGCCCTCGTGGATGCTGTCGGTATTGACGCGACTACAGGAGATTAGCGGTGAGCAGGACATATCCAAAATCTGGCCTCACTTGGAGGTATTCTTCCACGGCGGTGTGGCTTTCACTCCCTACCGCGAGCGCTACCGCCAAATCATATCCTCGGCGGGGATGCACTATATGGAGACGTACAACGCCAGCGAAGGCTTCTTCGGTGTGCAAAACGACCCGCAGGACACCTCGATGCTCTTGCTTACCAACCTTGGCGTTTTCTACGAGTTCATCCCTCTGGAGCAGGTGGGCACAGAAAATCCGCAGGCTCTGCCCCTGTGGCAGGTGGAGACGGGGCGCAACTACGCTATGGTCATCACCACCACCTCCGGATTGTGGCGCTATCAGATTGGCGACACCGTGAAATTCACTTCACTGCACCCGTATAAGTTTTATATCAGTGGGCGCACAAAGAGTTTCATCAATGCTTTTGGCGAAGAGTTGATTGTGGATAATGCCGAGAAAGGTTTGCAGCAGGCTTGCGAGCAAACGGGCGCCGAGGTGGAGGAATATACCGCTGCCCCCGTGTTTATGGACGCCAACGGCAAATGCCGCCACCAATGGATTATCGATTTCCGCCGCGAGCCCGAGGATATGGACGCCTTCGCCCGCATTCTGGACAATGCTTTGCAGAAGCTCAATTCCGATTACGAGGCCAAGCGCTTTAAGGACATCACTCTCCAGCCACTGGAAATCGTCCGTGCGCCCCACGGTTTGTTTGAGCGATGGCTGAAGCTCCACGGCAAACTGGGCGGCCAGCATAAAGTGCCTCGACTGAACAACGACCGCCGCATAGCCGATGAGCTCCTCCAGCTTATCCAAACTCCGGAATAACAGACGCCACCATTTGGTAATGACCCCGCTACGCAGAATGATGAAATCGCGCATTGAAAAGATACTGACCCCTTTGTGCCTAACACTGACGGCCATAATGATGTGGTCGTGCGCCCGCCCGGGCACTCCCGACGGCGGTCCCTATGATGAGACGCCGCCCAGTGTGGTCGGAGCCAGTCCGAAAGAGGGCAGCACCAATGCCCACAATCGCACAATCAATATCTATTTCGATGAGTTTGTGAAACTGAACAACGCCAGTGAGAAAGTGGTGATTTCTCCGCCGCAAATCAATCAGCCGGAGATTACGGCCGATGGCAAGCGCATCAAAGTGAAACTTTTAGACTCGCTAAAGCCCAACACCACCTACACCATCGATTTCAGCGATGCCATCGTGGATAATAACGAGGGCAACCCCATGGGCAAATACACATATACTTTCTCCACGGGCGACTCCATCAGTGGGATGGAGGTGAGCGGCAAGGTGCTTAACGCGCGCAATCTGGAACCGGTGAAGGGAATCCTTGTGGGCCTGCATTCCGACACCACTCACGCCGCCTTTACTCAAAAGCCTTTCGACCGCATGGCGCGCACCAACGGCAGCGGCGAATTTACTATCAAGGGCGTGGCACCGGGTGTCTACCGCGCCTATGCCCTACAGGACGCCGATGGCGATTATGTCTTCAATCAGAAGAGCGAGATGCTGGCTTTCTCTCATAGGAGCATCCGTCCGTCCAGTTTTCCCGACCAGCGCGCCGATACCGCGTGGATAGACTCCACGCATATCGACTCCATCACGATGGTGCCCTACACACATTTCGTTCCGGACGACATCGTCTTGCTTGCCTTCAGTGAAAACACACTCGATCGCCACCTACTGAAGGTGGAGCGCAAGGTGCCGGAACATTTCGACATCTATTTCACAGCCCCCTCCGACCAGCGCCCCACTATCCGCGGTCTGAATTTCGATGAAAAGGCCTTGCGCCCTATCTATTCCCCCAAAAACGACACTATCGTCTATTGGATTTCGGATACAGCGCTCGTTCATACCGACACACTCGTGGCGGAGTTCACTTATTTGGAGAATGATTCGGCCGGCAACTTCATCTCCCGCACAGATACGCTGGATTTGGTGTCGCGCCTGCCCCGCGCCCGCCAAAAGAAGATGGAGGAAGAGGCTTATAACGACTGGGCTAAGAAGCAGGAGAAACAAAAAAAACGCGGCCGCCCCTACGAAACGATTATGCCCTCGCAAAAACTCTCGCTCAACATCAATGGCAGTGGCACACTCGACCTCTACGATAATATCCACCTCTCCGCCACCGAACCACTGGCCAAAATAGACACTAACGCCTTTCATCTCTATATCCGCGAGGACTCACTGTATCTACCTGCCGACCATCTGGTGGAAATAGACGAAAATAATCCCCTCCGTTGCACTCTCTACGGCGAATGGAGGCCACAACAGGAATATCTGCTGCGAGTGGACTCCGCTGCAATCTATAGTATCTACGGCAAAGCCTCCACGGGAGTGGAAATCAGGTTTCGCATTCCACCGTTAGACAATTACAGTACGCTGTCTATCGCCCTTATGGGGCGTCAGGACACACTGATGATGGTGGAATTGCTGAATAATTCCGACCTGCCCGTGCGCACCGAGCGTGCCCGCAACGGAAAAGCCACGTTCTTCTTCTTAAAGCCGGGCACTTACTACCTCCGCGCCTACGAAGACCTCAACGGCAATTCACAATGGGACGAGGGCAACTATCAAGACGACCGCCAAGCCGAGGCAGTCTATTATTTCCCCTCGCCACTGACGCTGCGCGCTAAATGGGACCAGCAACAAGACTGGGATCTCTACGCCCTGCCGCTCACCAAGCAGAAACCCTACGCTATCACCAAGCAAAAGCCCGACCGTGAGCGCAAAATCCAAAACCGTAACGCTCAAAGAGCCAAACAATGGAAGCCCAGTCAGCAAAGCAAGGCGCCGCAACAGAAAAACGGGACGCCACAATAGAAAAGCCAGACTCCGCAATGATAATATCAGCCGCAATAGGATTATGATGGGGCTACCCCAAAATAAGATGAGCCGCGATAAGGTTTTGTTGTGGTGTCAAGAAAGTAGGATGTGCCGCAAAACGGCTAAAATACAGTTTCGCAAAAATCCGGAAACACCAATGTCTGTTCGTTTTATACATAATATTTGTACTATCGCTTGTTGGAAATCGCGTATTTCGCGCGTGATGATGGTGGTTGCGACTTGTGCGCTCCTATCGGTGGGCGTCAAGGCGCAGACAGCGTTTCAGGCCGGCGAGATATTGCAGTATAATCTCTATTACAACTGGGGATTGATCTGGGCACGCGCAGGCAGCGCCACCATGAGCATAACCCGCTCCTCCTATCAGGGCACTCCCGCCTACCGCACCCGCCTATTGATGCGCGGCACCAAAGAAGCCGATGGCTATTTTGTGTTGCGCGACACGCTAACCAGCTATATCTCCCTCTCCACGCTCAAACCGCTTTATTATATCAAGGAAGATTTGGAGGGAAAGAAGCATCGGCGCAGAGAGGTGTGGTATAGCTATCCGGGCAACAGTTGCCGCGCGCGCCAAAAGTACATCAAGGCCAGTGGAAACGTGATGAAACGCGATGAAACCTTTGCCCAACAGGTGCACGACATGCTTTCAATCACGCTCAACGCCCGCTCGTGGAATACTGCCTCGTGGAGCAAGGGGCACCGCATCAAATTTCTTATGACCGACGGCAACGGAGTGGAGCCACAGACGCTAATCTATCGTGGCAAGACGCGCATAAAGGCGCGCGGCACAAATGATGTCTACCGCTGCATCCAACTTTCTTTTATTCAGCACAAAGACGACCAAGAAAAGGAGGTCATCACATTTTATATCACCGATGATATGAACCATATCCCCATTAGGCTGGATATGAACCTCAAGATTGGGGCAGCCAAGGCCTATCTTGTGGGCGCAAAGGGACTGAAAAATGCCTCTACCGCCAAGATAAAGTAGCCTAATGTCGATAAAAAGTAAGGACAAGCCCGAAAAAAGCGAGGACAAGGTAGGCAAAAGCAATGACTGGGTTCGAAAAAGGCAGCGGCAAGGTAGGTAAAAGCAACAATAAGGTAGAAAAACGTAAAGACAAGTGCCCAAAAAGTAGCGTTCGGACTTAAAAAAGTAGCGTTTGGGCAGATATAAAGCCGTTTTACAATCAGTTTGGAGTGCTTTGTGGGGCGAAATGAGCATTTTATGGGTACATAAGTGCGCAATTCGCCTTGTTTTGTGTAAATTTGCGCACAAATTCAAACATCTTAAAACAGCTATAAAATGTCTTTCACACGTATCACCGCACAAGAGGCCGCTGCCATGATTCAAAACGGGCAGACGCTGGGCTTGAGCGGCTTTACTCCGGCCGGCACCGCCAAGAGTATTCCCGAGGCTCTGGCTCAAAAGGCTCATATCGAGCATGAGCAGGGGCGTCCTTTCCAGGTAAACGTCTTTACGGGCGCCAGCACCGGTCAGAGCTGCGATGGCGAGCTCGCCGATGAGCATGCTTTGAATTTCCGTGCCCCCTACACCACCAATTCCGATTTCCGCAAGCATGTAAACCTCGGGGAAATTCATTATTCCGACCTCAACCTTTCTAATATGGCCACCCAGATACGCCAGGGCTACCTCGGCCCCGTGCATTGGGCCGACATCGAGGCGTGCGCCATAGAAAAGGTGGGCGACAAGGCGCGCATCTATCTCACCGCCGCCGGTGGTATCAGTCCCACCATCGCAAGACTGGCAGAAAAGGGCGTCTTTGTGGAGCTCAACGCCTTTCATTCCCCAAAAAGTATCGGTATCCACGACGTATATGAAATAGAAGACCACCCTTATCGCAAGCCAATCATGATTACTAAGGCGAATGATAGGATTGGCCGCCCTTATGTGGAAATTCCTGCCGACAGAATACTCGGAGTGGTGGAGTGTAATATTCCGGATGAGGCTCGTTCGTTTAAGGATCCCGACCCTATCACCACCCAGATTGGGCAGAACGTGGCCGATTTCCTTCTGGACAACCTGAAGAGGGGCCTTATTCCGCCCACTTTCCTCAATTTGCAGAGCGGTGTGGGCAGTGGCGCCAACGCTGTGCTGGGCGCGCTGGGCAAATGCGAGCAAGTGCCAAATTTCAACATCTTTACCGAGGTGTTGCAGGACGCTCCCGTCAAATTGATGGAGGAGGGGCGCGTATTGAGCGCTTCCTGCTGTTCGCTCACCGTTACCAACGATTGCCTGCGCAACATCTACGACAATATGGATTTCTTCCGCGACAAATTGGTATTGCGCCCCAGCGAGATTTCCAACAATCCGGAGGTTATTGCCCGCATTGGCGTTTGCTCTTTGAACACCGCAATCGAAGCCGACATCTACGGCCACGTGAATAGTACGAAAATTTGCGGCACAAAGATGATGAACGGCATTGGCGGTTCGGCAGATTTCACGAACAACGCCTATTTGTCTATCTTTACCTGCGGCAGCACCACCAAAAACGGCGCCATATCCTCGATTGTGCCCTTTGCATCGCATATCGACCACACCAACCACTTCATCGATGCCATCATCACCGAAAGGGGTGTGGCAGATTTGCGCGGAAAAAGCGACATGGATAAGGCCAAAGCCATTATTGAGGTGGCTCACCCCGATTACCAGCCGCTTCTAAAGGAATATCTGCGCATTTCAGAGCACTACGGCGGGCATACTCACCATTGCCTCTCCGCCGCCTTCGCCATGCACGATACTTACT
>CAZQVW010000149.1:0-6712 GCA_964596865.1 uncultured Bacteroidaceae bacterium | reverse complement strand
GTTACAGTGCTGTAACAATAACTAAACAGTACTGTTAACGCAAACTATCTCGCGAAAAAATCGCCGCTACAGGGGTTTGCTGTTCACGAGAGCGCGAAAATCTTTTGTTTTATCGCGCAAGGGCGAATAAAGTAGAGAAGAATTAGGCATGAAGCCTCTAAAAAGCCCTTAACATACGCGCAATGTATTGATTGAATCAACAGAGGCCGATCAGCTACGTGGCTAATCCGTCAGTACATAGTCAATACCAACACTTTTTGTCTTACCAAGAAATTACAATTATAAGACTTTGGACTTTTTCTGCAACTTCCCAATCAATTATACATCGAAAAATAGAATATAACCTGCAGAAACGAAAAAAGAGGCGCACTGAAAAACAGTACACCTCTTAAGATTCAAATATTGTTTAATAATGTCCTGTAGCGAGAGTGGGCCATGATCCCACGACCTCCGGATTATGAATCCGACGCTCTAACCAACTGAGCTATCTCGCCGTTCCACAATGGCTCTGCTTGGCCATTGCGGGTGCAAAAGTAATACTTCTTTTCTTAACGGCAAAAGTTCAGCCACACTTTTTTGCTCTCAGACGCCAAAATTCGCCATTTTCGGCCCAAAACAGCAAATAGCTGGATCTCGCAAAAAAGGAGAATGCTGAAAAATTTGGTTATGCGGGCGGATTACGCTAATTTTGCAGTGCATAAACGAATAAGTCCCGCCCTCCCACGATGTTAGGCGTCAAAAGAATAGATACATTTGTGCTCAAGAAATTTTTTGTGATGTTCTTGGGCTGTTTTTGCATTTGTCTGTTTGTATTTATGATGCAGTTTGTGTGGAGATATATCGACACACTGGTGGGAAAAGGGTTGGGCATGGACGTGCTGGCCCAATTCTTCTTTTATATGGCCGTGTCGCTGGTGCCGATGGCATTGCCTATGGCCATATTGCTCACGTCGCTCATCACCTTCGGCAATATGGGCGAGCAATTGGAGCTCACCGCAATGAAGGCCGCAGGCATCCCGCTGATAAGGATAATGAGACCGCTGATTGTGAGTTGCACGTTGCTGATGTTTACATCTTATTATTTCCAAAACACCATCTCTCCTAAGGCCCAATTGGAATTAGCCCGCCTATTGATGTCGATGAAAGAAAAATCGCCCGCATTGGAAATACCCGAGGGCGTATTCTATAATGGTATCCCCGGCGTCAATCTATATGTGGAGCACAAACAGCCCGAAACAGGAATGCTATACAATGTGATTATCTACAAGATGGACCGCGGCATCGAAAACGCCCAAATCGTGGTGGCCGATTCCGCCAGATTAGAGACCACAGCCGACAAGCATTTCCTCAAACTGTCGATCTTTAGCGGCGAGCAATTTGAAAACCTCCAATCCACATCCACAAATATGCTCTCTGGCGCGCAGGTACCCTACGACCGCGAGACCTTTCAATACAAAAATTTCCTGATAGATTTCAATACCGATTTCGACCTCCTCAATGCCGAGAGCTTGGCCGGTCGCGCCGAGACCAAATCGCAGCAAGAACTCACCCATGATATCGATTCCATGACTCATGTCTATGATTCAATTGGCGTGGCAAACTATCAGGAGCTCTCTGCCCGCTATATGCAGACCGGCTATATGCAAAAGAAAGACTCGGCCGCGGCGTTGGCCATGAGCAAACGGGTAAATCTCGACACCGCGCTCCTTTCCCTGTCGGCAGAACAGCGCTTGCGCGTGTTCCAACGAGCCAACAGCGACAACGACAATATTCTCACAGAGATACAATGGCGCTCGCCGGTGAGCCAAGACGGGTGGTGGATGGTAAGAAGACACCAAATCAAATGGCACGAGAAATTCACGTCGTCGCTGTCGTGCCTATTCTTCTTTTTTATTGGTGCACCGCTGGGAGCCATAATCCGCAAGGGCGGATTGGGCGTGAGCACCATCTTGTCTGTCTTGATTTTCATCATCTACTACATTATTGGCACCTCCGGAATGAAACTGGCGCGTGACGGCACACTCAATATCACTTTCGGAATGTGGATCAGCACCATCGTGATGGCGCCACTGGGCATCTGGCTCACATACAAGGCCAACAAGGATTCAGCCGTATTTAATTTCGATGCCCTGTGCGAGAGCGTTCTCCGCTTATTGGGTTATCGCCAGCCGCGCACCCTACAGCGCAAGGAGATAATCATCCACGAGCCCGACTACGGCCTTTGCCTACAACAATTACAGGCTCTCACTGCCGAGGCCCTCGATATTCGCCGCCAACTGCACCTCTCGCGCCCCGCCAATTATTTCCGCCTCTTTTTCCAGCCGCAGGAGAAAAACCGAGTAGCTGACCTTTCCGAACACATGGAAGCGCTCATACGCCAACTCAGCAATTCCGAAAGCGCGCGATTGGTGATGACGCTCAACAACTACCCCAACCTATACCTCTCCGCCCACCTCTCGCCCGTAAAAAACAGATGGGCAAATATGGCAATGGGCATCTTATTTCCCATAGGAATAGCCGTTTGGCTCAAGATATGCAAATACAGAAGTATATTGGATCAGGACATCACGCGCATTGTGAACACCAACGCCATCTTGCCCAAATACATAAACGGCGGGCAGGGCAATTCCGCCCAACAACAGGAAGCCCCACCCGCAAACGCGGAATAATCACCCGCAAACACTGTAATTAACAATTCTATCTCCCCACACCCCAAAAAGGAAACATCAACAATTATGGATAAATCCGTACTCAGCAGCGTGGAAGACGCTGTAAAAGACTTCAAGGAAGGCAAGTTTGTCATCGTTGTGGACGACGAAGACCGTGAAAACGAAGGTGATTTCATCACCGCCGCAGAAATGATTACCCCCGAGAAGGTGAACTTCATGCTAAAGAATGGTAGGGGCGTCCTTTGCGCACCCATCACCATTGAGCGCTGCCGCGAACTGAAATTGCCCCATCAGGTGAAGGACAATACCTCCATGCTGGGCACGCCTTTCACCGTTACCGTGGATAAGTTGGAGGGCTGCACCACCGGCGTCTCAGCCAAAGACCGCGCCGCCACTATCCGCGCCCTTGCCGACCCCGCCTCCGTGCCCGAGACATTCGGACGCCCTGGCCATATCAATCCCCTCTACGCACAGCAGAAGGGTGTTCTGCGCCGCGCCGGACATACCGAGGCAGCAGTCGACCTCGCTCGCTTGGCCGGCCTGCACCCCGCCGCCGCTCTGATTGAAATAATGAATGAAGACGGCACCATGGCCCGCCTGCCCCAGTTGGTGGAGGTGGCAAAGAAGTTTGACCTCAAGATTATCTCCATTCGCGACCTCATATCCTACCGCCTCAAGGACGAGACCATCGTGGAAAAGGGTGAGGAGGTACATCTGCCCACCGCCTACGGCGATTTCATGCTCATTCCCTTCCGCCAGAAGAGCAACGGCTTGGAACACATAGCGTTGATCAAAGGCGAATGGAAAGAAGACGAGCCCATCCTTGTGCGCGTGCACTCCTCCTGCATGACCGGCGACATCTTCGGCTCGCTCCGCTGCGATTGCGGCGAACAGCTCCACCGCGCCATGCAGATGGTGGACAAAGCCGGTAAGGGCGTCATCCTCTATCTCAACCAAGAGGGACGCGGCATCGGACTGATGGCCAAGATTGCGGCCTACAAGTTGCAGGAAGAAGGCTACGACACCGTAGACGCCAATATCCACCTCGGCTACGACCCTGACGAGCGCGATTACGGCGTGGGGGCGCAGATCCTGCGCGAGATTGGCGTGCGCAAGATGCGCCTTCTCACCAACAACCCCGTCAAGCGCGCAGGATTAGACGGCTTTGGCCTGGAGGTGGTGGAGAATGTGCCAATAGAAATCACGCCAAACAAATACAATGAGCACTATCTCCACACCAAGCGCGACCGCATGGGCCACACCCTTCATTTTAATAAGAAATAACTCAACAACAAACTAATCAATAATATATTACTATGGACAACAATTATGCAGATTACGAAGTAATTGACGGCGCAAAAGCGTATTCCGTCAGTGGTTTTGCCATCCTCATGCGCAAAGTGTATGTCTGGATGACATTAGCTTTAGCCGTTACCGGCCTCACGGCCTATTATGTGGGCTCAAACGTTGCTCTGATGCAAAATATCTTCAGCAGCGCCGGCATGGTTTGGGGATTATTCATCGCAGAGATTGTATTGGTGGTGATTTTGAGCGCCGCCATCAACAAGATGTCGTTTCCCGTGGCGAGCCTGATATTTGTGGGCTACTCCATCCTCAACGGCGTAACGCTGTCGGTGATTTTCTTGGCCTACACCCAAACGTCCATCGCACAGGTATTCTTTATTACGGCGGGCACATTCGCCGCAATGTCGCTGGTGGGATATTTCACCAAGCGCGACCTCAGCGGATTGGGCAAGATACTGTTTATGGGATTGATAGGTCTGGTCATCGCCACCATCGTCAATATGTTTTTGGGCAGCAACGGACTGGATTTGGTTTTGTCCTACATTGGCGTAGCCATCTTTGTGGGCCTCACCGCGTGGGACACTCAGAAAATCAAACAGATGTTTGTGCTTACGGGCGGCGAAGTGAACGATGCCACACAGAAATTGGCCCTTATGGGCAGCCTCTCGCTCTATTTAGACTTCATCAACCTCTTCCTCTATCTATTGCGCATCTTTGGCAGCAATAGAGATTAAGCAAATAGGTGGAAACGGACTCACGACCGCCCGCCAAGACCATATTTCATTCGGGCGAAAATGAAACTCGCTCCCACATATTAAGAACAAACGAAAACAAAAATCAAATAAATAGCACCATGTCAAAACTATCCGCCAGGCTCAATCGCTTAGAGCCTTCCGCTACACTGGCCATGTCGCAAAAGAGCGCTGAACTCAAAGCGCAAGGCGTGGACGTCATCAACCTCTCCGTAGGTGAGCCCGATTTCAACACTCCCGATTCCATCAAGGCCGCCGCTCACAAGGCCATAGATGATAACTACACCCACTATTCGCCCGTGCCGGGCTATCCCGTATTGCGCCAAGCTATCGTAGACAAACTGAAGCGCGAAAACGATTTAGACTACTCCGTTAGCGAAATCCTCTGCTCCAACGGTGCCAAGCAGAGCGTGTGCAACGTAATCCTTTCGCTCATCGACGAGGGCGATGAGGTAATCATCCCCGCTCCCTATTGGGTTAGCTACACACAGATGGTATTGTTGGCCGATGGCAAACCCGTCATCGTGAAAGCCGGTATCGAACAGAAGTTTAAGATCACGCCCGCCCAATTAGAGGCCGCCATCACGCCCCGCACTCGTGCGCTCATCCTCTGCTCGCCCTCCAATCCCACCGGCGCCGTATATTCCTACGAAGAATTGGAAGGCCTCGCCGCAGTATTGAAGCAGCATCCCGAGGTAATCGTAATCTCCGATGAGATCTACGAGCACATCAATTATGTGGGTCGCCACGCCTCCATAGCCCAGGTGCCCGGAATGAAAGAACAGACCGTCATCATCAACGGAGTGAGCAAGGCCTACGCCATGACCGGCTGGCGCATAGGATTTATCGCCGCACCGGAATGGATAGTCAAAGCGTGCAACAAGCTACAAGGCCAATACACCTCCGGCCCGTGCTCTGTCTCCCAGATAGCTGCTGCCAACGCTTTCAGCGGCGATCAGCAGTGCGTGGAAGACATGCGCCAAGCATTCTTGCGCCGCAAGAATTTGATTGTGAGCCTCTGCAAACAAACTCCAGGGTTTGAGCTCAACGCCCCCGATGGCGCCTTCTATGTTTTCCCAAAGGTGAGCAGTCTATACGGCAAGCAGTATGACGGCCACGTCATCAACAATTCGCTGGATCTCGCCATGTTCTTCCTCAACGTTGGCCACGTGGCCACAGTGGGCGGCGATGCCTTCGGTGATCCCGATTGCCTGCGCATGTCCTACGCCACCAGCGATGACAATATCCGCGAGGCTCTCAAGCGTATCAACAACGCCATCTCGCTTTTGAAATAACGGACAAGACTCTGAAACACACCTAATTAATAGGAGCAAACGCCTCCATTAACAGGACCAAGCGTCTCATTAATAGGTCGCAACACGATAAGAATAGGGCAAGACCTACCTTTCTGCCCCCCCTATGCCCCGCATTCCGCCCCATGCAGAATGCGGGGCATTTGTTGTACATATACACTTCGCCTCTGCCTCTGCCTGTCCCACAAACATACGCAAGCGCACAACAAATCAATGTTGTGGGGATTTGATGTGCCTTGCAGAATCCCATCTATTTTTTCGCCACAAAGATTACAAAGCAAACATCGAGAGTCATTCCGCCACGGCGCATATCTCGTCCTCGTTTGGTTATTCCCGCTTCGATAGGCGGCTGGCCAATCTTGCGGCCACATTCATGGAAAATCCATACGATTTCTGCCGCCACGCACTTTTGAATTCCATCCGCAATGTAAGCAGCAACCTCATTCGTAAATACGCCATCAACCGCACTATCAATCAGACCAAAGCCAACGGGTTTTCCAATAATATAAACGTGCCCGTCTCTTTCTACTTGCCCGTTTTTGGCACTATCTCCTTAAAAGGCAATTTCGCTCACAGTGCGTCAAAGACAAATAACTTTGAGCAAAAACTTACGCTATCCTCCGTTACCCACGGCCACCTCAATCATGGCGTAGACCTCATTGCGGAAGAAGGG
>CAZQVW010000148.1:0-6731 GCA_964596865.1 uncultured Bacteroidaceae bacterium | reverse complement strand
GCTAATGGCATTAAACACGGCTGTGGCATCAGCCGTATTTACTGTCCTATCGCGATTAACATCTGCGTATGTTTCTCTAACACCTAACGTCTCGCCGTCTGCAATATAATTATAGATACTGACAACATCAGCCGAATTAACGATTCCATCACGATTGACATCATTGTTATTTCCTCCAGTAACGACAATATAAACTGGCTCGGTATCAAAATAATAATCTGATAATGGCACAACTGAAACGGTATACTCAAGATTCATGTTGAGATTGTCGTAAACAATTGAAGCAACATTTGCTGTATCTGACGAAATAATACTATCATTTGAAGACAGAAAGACTGCATAACCTTGGGCAGACTTCAATTCTTTCCACGACAAAGTGAAACCGGATTCCGAGATATTAGTTACAGACAAAGAATCAACAGAATAGGGGTGCTGGTAGTCGAAAACAATATTACGGTTTGTGTCTTGATGGATGTTAGAAATACGTATATTCATATATTGGCCTTTATAGGCTGTATCACAGGGAACTGTAACAGAAGAAAGTTCAGTATTATTGGTGAGCCCAGGGAAAGGGTCGCCCTTGTAAAAACTCGATCTATTGGCCAGAGGAGTAAGGACATTGTCTGCAGGAATAATTGTCATACGCTGGTGGGAGGCATTATTGTTAACCGAATTGTTTGCCCACGCAGATGAAGAATAATCCACATGAAAAACCAGCATACCTTCTCCATACAAAGGAAGAAACCAATCGCTCTTCTGACGGTTTTCCAAAATGTAATATTCGTTGCCGGACGAATCGTTTTCATTGGGAATACGGTATGCTCGAGGGTTCCCTTTCCCACTACCTAATGGAGAAAGAGTAACTGTCTGTTTCACGTTTTTCAGAGTATCGATCTTCATCCAGCCCATAAACTCGCGTTCGTATGCAGAATACCCCACTGGTGTGTGAGACAAATTGCAAAACTGACCATAATCCATAATGTCCCAAGCGTCCATGCCAAAGATTCCTACTGCATTGTTGGTATTATATAAATCTGGAAGTCCCAAAGCGTGAGAAAATTCGTGACAAAAGGTGCCTATGCCGTCAAACATCTCGCCATTACCATAATCAGCCAGTTCGTCCATTACCAATCCCGATGTAAATCTTAAACCTTTAACAGTATGGCTCATAGAATAATAATATGAAGCCCATAGTTGGTTGTGATCTCCACTGACATGTTCACCTTGCCCGGGATAAATCACTATCACAAAAACTTCTCCGTTTTTATTTTTGTATGGAGTGAAATCCACTCCCGCAGCTATAGCGCTATCCACGGCTTCAGAAATATATGCAAGAGCTCGAACATCACTACTACCTCCTGAGTGTGCTCCGTAGTAACTGCGTTCACGGCTTACTTTTACTTTTGCCAAGACATCGAACGTTGGGCGAAACGCACTGTCGCTCTGAGAAATGAAATAGTCGCGGACACTGCCAGGCCCTCCCTCACTTGTATATGCAGACGCATTGAAATGATTTGAGAACGCAGCGCTATCGCTACTTTCCTGAAAAGAAACGTCGGTAAACTCGGCCAATATAACGGGTACCCTTACATCACCAATACACGAAACGCTGGCATCTAACGTAGATCCAACTCCATAGCGAGTGAGGTTTCGCATTTTGAGTGACGCATTAAATTTCGTAAGACAATCTTGAGCATATCTCTGTTCCATTGGAGTGCGAGCAGAAGTTTCGTGAGCAATGACATTGCTGGCTTCCACGCTGCTATTACTACCAAAAAGGGCATAGCAATAATCACCATTATCGGTAGGAAAAACAGGCATACCATCATCTGTTACATAATACATTATATGATTGCTGCCAGTACGAGTGATATTGAGAGTTGTGCCATCGCTTTGGTAAATGGTCTTTCTGACTCTGAAAACAGGACTTGCTTCAGCCATTAGACATAGGAAGGCATAGAGAAAAAACAAAACAGATATTTTTTTCATATATATACTTAGTGTTAATCGTGATTATTAAATGTGGAGATATAATTGTCAATTAGCTTTCGCGCCATGCTCAAAGGTTTGGGAATTTCTGGCAGACTGTGTATAGAAAACCACCTGCCCTCTTTCAATTCAGATTGCTGTATTGTCAATTCGCCCGCAACATATTCTGCATTGAAACCTAACATTAATCCTTGGGGATAGGGCCATGGCTGGCTACCAAAATAGCGGAGGTTTCCTATGGTGAGCTGTGTTTCCTCGTATACTTCCCTAATAACACATTCTTCCACGCTCTCGCCAAATTCCACAAAGCCGGCTACAAGTCCCCAGTAATTTCCTTTGAAATTGCGTGAGCGCACTAATAGAATTTCTTCGCCTCTGTGAATTAATACAATAATAGCAGGCGATAGCTGTGGCCACCATACTTTACCACATTGGGGACACAGTTTGCTAATAACTGTCTGCCTTTGAAGTGGTGCGCCGCAATGTGAACAAAAGCGGTGGTTATTATGCCAGTAGATTAATTCCGCAGCCTTACCTGCGCGCAGATAATCTATAAGAGGCAGGACGTCATAACTTTGTCTAAGATCTATGGGATATAAGCCAGTAGGTATGCTATCAACCTCACCACAGTAACAAGCCACTCCGTCATCGATAGTGAACGGCATGGCCTCCACATCACTCGAAACGGCAAGTGGAACAGTGTTGTCTGCTTTGAGAAGCAATTGTCCTAAATGGAAAAGAAAGTATTGGGGCATATAGCAATAGAAGATAGACGTAGATTACGGCCTAAAATTACATAAGATGACCGCTTTAAGATGTATCACTGTTTTGGTGAAGCGCCGCTTTGAGCATCAGGATTTCTCAAAGGTGATGAAACATCTTTGCCGGAAGATGTCGCAATTTTTGTTCCTTGCGAATTGCGAACAGAATCAGCTTTAGCAGAACTTGAAAGGGGTATTTTAGTGATTTGAGTATTTCGGTCGTGTTGGTTTCGAGCATATTGATGTGCAATTGCTTCTGGTGTACGTAATTCTTTATACTTCACGCTTGTGCCAGGAATCTGCTCATAAATAGCGTTCTTAAACTCTTGCGAACTATATGACACCGGTTCACGAGTAAATTCAGGCACATTATAACTCTTTAAGAGCATTACGTTGCTCATGGGATCTTTTTGCGGAAGTATGAATGCTTTGTGAGCACGTCCGTCTTTGTCAAAATAAGTGATATATGGACGAGAAAAAGAACCGTCATCGCGCCTGGAACTAAACACTATCCACCTTCCATTCGAGCTCCAGGAATGATAGGAATCCACATCAGAAGAATTTGCTTCTTTCAATGGATATACTTCACCGGTAAGGAGATTCTTCACATATTGGTCGCTACTCTTGTGCCAGATATGAAATTGCCCAAAATCGCCCAAAGTAAAGAGAAGGTATTTTCCATCAGGACTGACTCGTGGTACAGTGGCGCTTTTCCCCATCTGCTCGCAATTTACTTCCATCTGTGGCTCACCAAAACTCATTGTATTTTCGTCAAATGAAACGCTCATTACATTGTATCTGATGGAGCGATAATTGGATAATACAAAATTAATTTTCAAAGAATCTGTAAGGGCGGCCATCACGGGCATATCTGCTTGGCAAAAATAGATTTTCTTTCCATCTGGAGCCCAGCAAGGGAATGTTTCCATCGCGCCATCAGTTTTGAGGATATTGCTAACCTCATGGGTATCGGCATTATAGAAAATCAAATCGCTACCGTAATCCAATACCTCAATCTTCTCCGCATCAAGAGTGTGAAAAGCCTGACCAGTTTGGTTGGAGGAGAAGACTACATAGTTTTTCTTTGGATGCCAAGAGGGATAGACTGCGTTGCCCAAAATAGAATCGCATTTGAAATTGATTTTCTCTATTTTCCCATCTTTTGCAATTAGCGTCCCGCCCATATTTGCTCTCACATGAAAGAGCATCGTGTGCCCTCCGTAGTTTTGATAGTTGTGGCAATTAACACAATGATTTTCTTTCTGGTCATTATGACGGTTGTTCTCATAAATAGGCTTTTGCGTGAAATTGGTGAGATTACGTTGATAGAGGCCAACTTGTCGATACATCTCAAAGCCAGGTTCTATTAAGCGGTAAGAGAGGTAAGGATCAATATCTTCTTTAGCAACATAAAGATTGTATGGCTTATAGTATGTCCACTTACCATTGTTATTGACATACACAGTTACTTGCAAGCTATTGCCTTTGTTTTCGTTCAATGCTTTCCTCCACTCAATAGAATCAAACTCAACAATACCGTCATCTTCGCCACCGCAGACAAGCTGTGTTTTTCCATTGGCCTTAATCTCTACAACATACTCGTCTCCCTCACTTTTTACCATAAAGTTGAGCGGCGCAATATTGGGTGGGATTGTTATATCAGTGTAGTCTGGAAACAATGACACCTGTTTGCCATTTGGGGAGGCATCTTGCGGCACATTAAACGTCTTGGAGCATGAAACAAACGTTATCATTATTGCGGCCAAGAAAGTCAATTCCCAGTTTTTCATACTAAAAGCATATCGTATCATTAGTTTACCCCTCCTTTCTTTGTATTATCATCAGATTGAACATAGTTTTCATCGGGAATGTTCTGGAAGTAATAATAATATTCGTATGTGCCCATATATTGTGAAAAACGCTTTGCTTTGTCTTTTGGGGAAAGATTTCTGGTGTCACCAGTGAAACTTTCGCTCAAAAAGTTTTTCATAGTCTGAAGCACATAGGGAGAAATTTTAAACCTCTTGATGGCAGCAAGATTCTTAATATTTTCCACGACTACGGCTTCTTCAAATACTTGAGGAAGCATTGCCTTATTTTGCAGCATAGTGGGTATTCTTGCTCCAAAAGCCTGCATGTCTTTTGAGTAAAGAGCAGCATAAAGGGAATTATACAGTCCGCGGATTGATTTGGCCTCTATTAATGCGATGTTGTATCCAAGGAAAAGTGGCTCACGATAATTCTGTTCAAAAGAATCATGCACCGGCTCCAATTCCAATGCAGAAGAAAACCAAGGGTCTTGCATCACCAGATTATAGTTGCCTATCATGGGCTCATACTTCTGAACAAAACCATTTTCAAAGGGTACTGTTTTAAGGATGTCCAGATATTTCCTTGCCAAATTCCATTCTTTATTAATAATGGCGCACTGAGCCATGCGCTTCAGTCTATAGATGGACGGGCCTTCCAAAACAGATTGCTCCATAGCTTCATGGTAAGCTGCGCGAGTCAGTCCTGCAGAGAAATTACAATCTATGATAATAAAATCAATGCCACCATCTACCACGCCGCCATCTCTTTTCAGATGGGCGTTGGGATATTGGTAGCGAAAATTGAATAATTCCGTAGCGAGCCGCCCCGTTTGATTCAAAGCCAAAGCGCGCAAACCTGTAATCGTGCGAGTGGGGTGTGGAGCTTTGTTTGCCTGCTCAATCATACTGTCCCAATCCTCACGATACATGCTCATAGTCATTTCAGCGGTTACACGGTCATTTTTAGCGTATGTCTCCGCTACTATGATGGAACCAATAAACAGCAATAGTACCCAACCCAACAAACCGCCAGACTGCTTGGCAGAACATGAGCGAGCCAGTTTCCAAGGAACGATAATTTTTTGTTTCCTTATCACCCTCATTATTATTGCCAACAACGCACACGCTACCATAGAAATCAGCGGAATTGTCATTATCCAACTGAGTTCCGCGAGATAGACCAAATTGAGCCCTTTATAAAACAGATAAAAGAAATATATAAAAGGTAATGACAGCGACAACACGTGCCACCACCCTTTTAGGGCAAAGGCTTGGTCGAAAAGCCATGCAGAGGCCGTGAGCATTAAGGCAATAAGCAATGTTCCCAACAAAGGAATTTTGCAAGTGAGCAATAAGAACCTGCCCGTTACATAGAGCCAGCCGAGCGGTTGGCAAGAATAGAACTGCATAGCCAATCCATTGGTGGAGAAAAAGCCGCGTTGTTCTGCCACGCCCATCATATCGCCGTA
The DNA here is from genome assembly GCA_964596865.1 of uncultured Bacteroidaceae bacterium. Classification (GTDB taxonomy): domain Bacteria; phylum Bacteroidota; class Bacteroidia; order Bacteroidales; family Bacteroidaceae; genus UBA6382. The sequence goes on along the minus strand of CAZQVW010000148.1, from coordinate 701 downwards.
AAAGAAATAAAGAAAAGCCCATACCACCACAAACAATATCAGAATAAGGGGGCATTGCTGTACTTTCTTCAACAATGTAGGCACACGGCGTTTGCTCTTTTTCCTCTCCGTGGGAAGAGTGTGTTCCTTACCTTTAGAAGAAAGTCCATTCTGTGCTCTCTTCTGATGCGGGGAATGCGTATAAGTGTGTTTATTTCTTTCTGAGGACATGAGGCAGTGTAGTCTGTGTTATTAATTAAGGCAAAAGTCGGACTTTCCCGAAAAGGAATGTCCGGCTTTTGTATTGGAAAATATGTCAAACCGTGATATAAACATCGCCGGCTGCCTTGTGAAAGGTAAATACCTACTTCACTTTCTCAACGATGGCCTTAAATGCTTCGGGGTTATTTACAGCGAGGTCGGCCAATGTCTTGCGGTTGATTTGAATATCGGCTTTATGAAGAGCACCGAGGAGCTGAGAATAGTTGAGGCCCTCGAGACGAGCTGCGGCATTGATACGCTGAATCCACAGTGCGCGCATATTGCGTTTTTTCTTGCGGCGATCTGCGAAAGCGTAGGTGAGACCTTTCTCCCATGTATTTTTGGCTACGGTCCAAACGTTTTTGCGAGCACCAAAGTAGCCGCGCGTCAATTTAAGGATCTTTTTTCTTCTTGCTCTTGATGCAACGTGATTTACTGATCTTGGCATAGTGTTTTGAAGT
>CAZQVW010000147.1:0-6731 GCA_964596865.1 uncultured Bacteroidaceae bacterium | reverse complement strand
GTAGTCGGGGCCGGTGAAATTACCCTCGCTCCACATGAAATAATACTTTCCATTGCGCTTGAGCATGAACGAGCCCTCTGTATATCCTTCCGGCGTAATTTCCCGCAGTGTGTCGCCCTCGGCAAAGGCGTCTAACTCAATCAGATTGTTTTTCAGCTTGGCCACGTTGCAATGTCCCCAGCCACCGTAATAGATGTAATACTGGTCATCATCATCGCGGAAGACAAACTGGTCGATGGGCTGGGCGTTGTTCACAATCTTGCCTATCAACGGGTGGCCAAGTGCATCGATAAACGGGCCTGCCGGATTAGAGGCCACTGCTACGCCGATTCCGCCTATTTGATTGTTGTCTAAAATATTATTTGCACCGAAGTAGAAATAATATTTCCCGTCTTTTTCCACCACAGAAGGCGCCCAAAGGGCGTGGGTGAGCCAATGGACATTATCTTTTGTGAGGACACGCTCGTGTTTTGTCCAATTCACGAGGTCTTTCGACGAGAACGCGTCCATATACACCTGCTTATCGAAGTCTGTTGAGTAGGTGGGGTAAATCCAATACTCATCGCCAAAAATAATGCCCTCGGGGTCGGCATACCATCCGCTAAAGATGGGATTCCCCGAGTAGTTGTTCTCTTTTTTGCCATTATTTTGAGAGAATATTGGAAGAATTATTGTCAGCGAAAATACAAAGAGTATTATTCTTTTCATTATTTCTTAATTTGTGAATGCAAAATTGCGAATTAATTGCGAGGTGGCAAAATAAATCCCCGCTAAATCCCCCGCTCTGGAAATAACTTGTTAAATTTGCATCTTACAATAATATGACCGTTTAGTACCTATGTAAAATTATTATGAAAATTGTAGAAATTGTTTGCCGCAACCGGCAGAAAATGATGGCAATTACGATTGCCGCCTTGTTGTGTTTTGTGATAAGCGTCCGCTCTGAAGCCGACTATTCCATCTACCCCGTACCTCATTCGTTGGAATACGTCAAAGGGGGCAATGCTGTTCTCACTAACGAGGTGAATGTGGTGGTAGATCCGGCCGTTGACAAATATACAGTGAGCCGTCTGAAGGAAGTGCTCACTTTGGAGAATGGTGTCAAGCTGAATATTACCGGTAAAGTGCGTAAGGGCGAAAGCAATATTGTTTTGGCTGTGGCCAATAAGAAAGGTAAAGCTCTTTCTTACGCACTAAAGCAATCTTTGCCGCTGGACAAACTTTCTCCCAAGGGCAAGTATGATAGTTATATCCTGTCGCTAATATCCAATTCTTCCGGCAAAGCCGATATTATTATCGTGGGTGAGCATACTAACGCTGTTTTCTACGCTTTGGCCACATTGGAGCAGATGTTGGAGCAGGGGCGTAAGGCCACCGATGGCATTGCTATGCAGCAAGTGGTGATTAGCGATTATTCCGACATGGAGTACCGCGGAATCGTAGAGGGCTATTACGGCTATCCCTATTCTTTTGCTGTGAAGAAGGATCTCATGCAGTTTTTCAAGCGTTATAAGATGAATACTTACATATATGGCGCAAAGAGTGATCCTTATCACAGTGGTTTTTGGCGTGAGCCTTACCCACAGACCATCACTGCACGTCAGGAAAAGAACGGTTGGCTCACCACTGGCATGATTTCCGACCTTTCCAAACTCTCCTTGGAGACAAAAGTAAACTTTATTTGGGCCATCCATCCCAGTAGCGGTAAGGCTGTGGACTATTCCACAAAAGAGAGCACGGATAAAGCCGTGGATGACGTGATGGGCAAATTCCGTTTGATGCACCAGATTGGTGTAAGGCAATTCTCTGTATTTCTTGACGACACCGGTTGGGATTTTGACCACGTAAACAACTACCGCGATTTCTTCACCAACCTGCGCCAAGCCCTTCATAAAGAGTATAATGTGAACTATACTAACGCTTCCGACACTGTGAAGCCAATTCATTACGTCCCCCACATCTACGCCATCAACTTCGCTTCCAAAAAGGACATCAAGACCTATTTTGATGCCATTTCCCAAATCCCCGAGGACATTGTGGTCTACACCACCGGTAGCGGCGTGTGGAGTTCGCTCAAGAATGAGGATTTCCAGACAATGGAGAATTTGATGCACCGCCCTGTGGCGTTGTGGTGGAATTATCCTTGCAACGATAATAAGGACGGCCGTCTTTATACTTCAGATATGTATTCCAACCTACACGAGATGGGCCTCCCTACGCCCGATAGGGAGATACCACAGTGCCTCGGTATGGTGAGCAATCCCATGCAGCAGGGCACAGTGGCAAAGATTGCACTGTTTGGTGTGGCCGATTATGCGTGGAACAACCGTGGCTTTGAGCCAAAGAGCAACTGGCGTGCATCCTTCCCCGCCATCATTGGCAAAGACCACGCTCCTCTGTATAATTACCTCGCTCGATTCCTGCGTTACGAAGACCCCGAGTCGCTTCAAGGTCTTTATAATAACGTGAAGTCTGCCTATCCCGCTACTTCTCCCCAGACGGTAGCACTTATCGACACCCTCAAGCAAATTGGTGGCGCTGCAAAAGCAATGTTGGCTATGCCTTTGAGAAATAGTTCTGATTCGCTGCTTCTCCAAGACCTCCTGCCGTGGCTCAAGAAACTTGAAAAGATGGCCGAGTTGGGACAGACCTTGCTACAGCTCCCTAATGTGAAAGACGAAAACGCACGCTGGCAACAGTATTGCGAGGTGCTGTCTACATTGGACGCATTTCAGACGGATTCCAACTACCTCGTAGACGCCCTGGAAGGTATGGGCGAGAATCCGCCTTCCAAGTTGCACGTGGTTGAGCCGAGCCACAAATATCTTATGCCTTTCATAAATTGGATGGTAGCTCACGCGTACACGCTCGGCGGCAATTGTCCAACAACGGGCGCAAAAAAATCGCCTGTTGTTTTGCTGGATAATAGTGGCAATGTGGCCGGTGGCTCTGCTGGCGCTATCACGGATGACGGCATTGCCTATGTTCAGACTTCCAAGCCTTTTATTATGAAAAAAGGCGACAAGGCTACCATTGTCCTCGATGGTGGAGTGAGCCCGCTCAAGGCTACAATCAATCAGCAACTGATGAAGGCATATAAGGTGGAGGCCTCGCTCTACGGTCGCGATTATCGGGAGATAAAGAAAGCATCGGATATAGACAACAAGCCCGTGCGCTATATTCGTTTCACTCTGAAGAAAGGCACGGCCAAGTTCTCGCTGAATAAGGAGGATTTCGCCCTTTCTTTGCCCGTTGTGCCGCAATTGAAGAGCGTAAGTATTCCCGAAGGGGAAATCTGGGGAAATCATACTGCCGACCGTATGACCGATGGCAACTACGAAACGTTTACTGCCATTCAGCACGGGCAGCGCGAGGGCCATGCCTATACTGTGGAGCTCCCTGCTGCTCAACCAATCCACGATGTAACGATAGCTTATAATCTGGAGAATGGCGACTATCCCCAAATTAGTCAGGTACAGACCTCCATGGACCAAAAACAATGGGAACCGCTGAAGGTGATGGGCACGGAAAACACCGTGGACGCCACTATCTCATTGCCGCAGGCCGTTAAGTGGAATGATAAGGTGGTGCTCCTCACATTTGATGGTGCTGGCAAGGTTGCCCGCTATGTCCGCTTGTTCATCAAGAAGCCCAATCCCCACTGGCTTCGCCTGGGCGAGATAGAGGTAAACCGCCAATACACCGATGCCCGCTATGTACCGGTAGTGATGGCCGATGCTACACCGATTCAGTCCCTCACCGATGGCAATGCCAACACGCTCTTTACGCCGCTCCACAACAAGAGCACTCTCACCTACAATCTCTTTTCCTTTGCCCCCGTTAAGCAACTGATTATCTACGCCAAAGCTAATGGTAATAAGGCCGCCACTGCCACTGTTATGGTGAAGCAGGGCGATAAAATCACGCCGCTCACCACTATTCGTCAAGGCGTGAACACTATTGATCTTACCAATGTGCCGCAAGCCGAGAGCGTGGTAATCAATATCGACAATAAGTCCCTCTCTATTGCCGAGATAATTCAGAAATAACCAAGACCGGTTTCAATTATTCCGAATTCTGTTAGTTACGCACAAATAAATCATGTATTACGTCAGTAAGAAAATTGAAGTGGCGATGGCTCATCGCCTAAACCTCCCTTATGAAAGCAAATGCACCAATATCCACGGGCATAATGCGTGGATAACGGTGTTTTGCCGCTCCGAAGAATTGGACGAGAACGGTATGGTGGTGGATTTCACAAAGGTGAAACAAACCATCTACAAGATGTTGGACCATAAGTATGTAAACGACCTTGTTCCTTTCAATCCTACGGCCGAAAACCTTGCCCATTGGATTTGCCAGAACGTGCCACATTGCTATAAGGTGGTCTTTCAGGAGTCGGAGAACAATGTGGCGGCCTACGCCCTCGACAATGATTCCACTATTTAGTACTTGCGGTTCATTTGTGTTATAAATGCGCCTCACTTTTGTGTTAGCGAGCAGAGCAAAGTAGGTAGGGGCGGGTTTTACGAGCCTTCAAAATTTGAGAAACGAACATTTTGGAGAGCTTTATACTCGCCCGCGAAATGATAAAATAACATTCTGTAATTCATACTATTAATAGCATTGATAATCGACGGCTGATATGAAACTCGCCCCTACCTATTCAATCAATTTTTTCTGTGTTTCGTCTGACTTTTTCCAACATCCCCACTTCATTCTTTCTCCAAAAAGCCGCAATCATACTTTTCCTAAACGCCCGTGATGTCTTATCCCATTAATGAAATCTTTTATTCGCTCCAAGGCGAAGGCTATTGGAGCGGCAGGCCCGCTGTATTCGTGCGCTTTTCGGGGTGCAACCTCCGCTGCCCGTTTTGTGATACAGATTTTTCGCATTGCGACCGTTTAACTGCCGCTGAGATTGTAAAAAGGGTGGGGGAGTATAACGCAGATTTTGTGGTCTTGACAGGTGGTGAGCCTTCTTTATTTATAGATAAGGAATTAACTGATGCTCTCCATTATGCAGGGAAATATCTGTCTGTTGAGACGAACGGGACTCACCTCTTGTGTGGCGATGTGGATTGGATAACTCTCTCTCCTAAAGACTGTTTTGTGGATAATGCTGAAGTGAAAATCAAAAGGGCCGATGAATTGAAATTGGTTTATGATGGCACAAACACCGATGCCTTCCTGCGGTATTCCTGCTTCCCCTCTATGCATTACTTCCTTCAGCCATGCGACACCGGCATCCCCGAGCGCAACGCCGCTCTGCGCTGTGAGGCCATTCATTTCTGCCTTAAACATCCTCAGTGGTGCCTTTCGCTCCAACTCCACAAACTGTTGGACATCCGCTGACGATACACATCCTATTTCTCCCCATTTTAATCTTAATGGACGCGTTTTCTAATCATGAAAGCGCGTCTTTCTTTTTTGTATAGCGCGTTATTCTTTTATGTATGGCGCATTATAATATTTCCAAATAGCGTCAATGTTTTTCTGGATTGCGTTATAATTTTCAAAATTTGCGTCTTTATTTCAAATAATCACGGAATAGTTTGTCAAAATCGCGCTTTAGTTTGCGTTCACAGTGCTGTAACAATAAGTTAACAGTACTGTTTAGTTATTGTTACAGCACTGTAACATTATCTAAACAGTACTGTTAACGCAAACTATCTCGGAGATTTTTTTCGTTTTGCGTAAAATTAATTGTGTTTTCTCCTACTTTTTAGGTCGCTTCTCACACTTAAAATGATTAACTTTGCGCTTGCTTGTGATGAGGACGAAGATTGTTTGTCTCTTGTCCGCGATAATTGGCAAAAGCGCCGCAATGGTCGGAGCGAGCTGCATAAGGATTGCGCTACCTCTGTTATGATTGGCATGAGCCTCGTAAGAATCGTTGTTAACCTCGTAACAATCGGCGCGAGTCTTGTAACAATCGGCGCGAACCTTGTAACAATCGGTGCGAGTTTCGTAACAATCGGCGCGAGTCTTGTAACAATCGGTGCAAGTTTCGTAACAATCGGAGCGAACCTCGTAACAATCGGTGCAAGTTTCGTAACAATCGGCGCGAGTCTTGTAACAATCGGAGTAAGCTCCATAAACATTTAGCATAAACTCATTGAATAATAAATAGCAACTTAAATATATAATTACTATGATAGGAAGATGGTTTGAATGTAAGGTGTCGCTGAAGCGCACCCTCGAAGATGGCTTGCAAAAGCAGGTGAAAGAAACATATATTGTTGATGCGCTCAACTTTACCGATGCAGAGGCGCGCCTGTTGCAGGAGCTACGCGGGTATGGCGACATCACAATACAGAGTATCAAGTTTTGTGATGCCAAAGAGATTGTAGACTCCCATAATCCCAACGACGGATATTGGTATAAGGTGAAAGTGGCGCTGATTACTATAGATGAGAGCAAGGGCAAGGAGAAGAAAGTGAACGTGATGCTCTATGTTCGCGCGGCTGATTTCAAGAGTGCGCTCACCAATACGGAGGAATACATGAAGACTTCCGTAATGGATTACTCTATTACCTCTATTGTGGAGACCAATATCATGGATGTATTTGAATATTCCCTAACGGAGAAGAAAGAATAAATTATTTGTGAAATGGCTATCTCTGATAATCTGAAAAGGCTGAAGGCGGAAATTCCAGAGGGCGTTACCCTTGTGGCCGTTTCCAAATTCCATCCCGTGGAGCAGGTGATGGAAGCATACGATGTAGGGC
>CAZQVW010000146.1:0-6826 GCA_964596865.1 uncultured Bacteroidaceae bacterium | reverse complement strand
TATCATAACTATGGCTAACGCACCAAAGGGAACGCTGCTGCGCACCAAAGGGAGCGTTGCTGCGCACCAAAGGGAACGTTGCTGCGCACCAAAGGGAGTTTTGCAACGCACCGAAGGGAACGTTAGCCTTTCCGCGAATTTTGTTGGCGTTATAAGGCCATAAGTTGGCGTTAATAGGCTGGGAATTGGCGTTAAAAGGCGGAAGAATGGCGTTAATAGACTGGGAAAATACATTTTTTTATAGAGAAATACCTCGTAAACAAATAAAAAGCCGTAACTTCGCGGCGCAAAAGATGTAACCATTACTTGCATCTCGGCCGAAATGGAGGCACTTACCACGCTTTCCGCCTTTCGGCACTCCCTAACAAAGAAACAAAACAAAGAATAATAGATTATGAAAAAAGGCATTCATCCGTCCGACTACCGCCCCGTGGTATTCAAGGACATGAGTAACGGCGATATGTTCCTCACTCGCTCCACTTGCAAGACGAAAGAGACTATCGAATTTGAAGGCGAGACCTACCCGTTGGTAAAGGTGGAAATCTCCAACACTTCCCACCCCTTCTACACCGGCAAGGCCACCCTTGTGGACACTGCCGGCCGCGTAGACAAGTTCTTCAGCCGCTACGCTGCCACTCGCAAGAAGTAGCGCTCCACTATTTATCTGAATCCGCCTCAGCCGGGTTGGTAGGAGCAGGTTTTCTATCTGTCCGCAACAACGCCGATACAGACAAAAGCCGACAGAGCCCGCAGGCTCTGTCGGCTTTTGTTTTTTATTCCCGCATCAGAAGCATTCAGAATAACGACAGCGCAAGCCATTCCCGTTTCAGCCGCAATTAATTCAGCATCAGTATTTTCCTTTCCCGCAGCAGCATTAATTATTTCCGCTTTTCCCCGCCCCACTCCCGCCTTTACCAATACCATTTCCGCATTTTTCAATTAGTATAGTTGGCCCTATAGCCCTATAACACGTTCTTTTACCCCCACCTCTCATCATGGAAAACCGCCGCCACCTACTCGAAATGACCGCCCCGCCAATCCCACTGGTGCACATCGGCATTATCGGCCTTGGCCACCGCGGGCAAAAGGCTGTGGAGCGTTATGCACTGGTGGAGGGGGCGGAGATTGTGGCTTTGGCCGACCATCAGCAGGAAAATCTCCTATCGGCCAACCGTCTGCTCCATGATAGTGGGCGGCCAAAGGCTCGCGAATATCTTGGTAACAACGCCCACCGCCTCCTGCTCGCCAACAAGGATATAGACCTCGTTTATATCTGCACCGAGTGGGGCAACCACGCCCAGCTCGCACTCATGGCAATGGCCGCAGGCAAGCACGTGGCTGTGGAGGTGCCCGCCGCCATGACCATCCACGAGTGCGAGATGCTTATTGAGGGTTCGCTAAACAGTCATCGCCACTGCATGATGCTGGAAAACTGTGTCTACGACACGTTTGCCTCCTCCGTGCGCGCCATGGTAGAGAAAGGGATGCTGGGGCGCATCACCCATTGCGAGGGCGCCTATATCCACGACCTCAATCGCGAGGTGAGCGACCGCGGTGGCCTGCGCCATTATTGGATGGCCCGCGAGACGCTCTCCCATCCAGGCAACGCCTACCCCACCCACGCCATGGGGTCCATCGCTTTCCTACTTAATCTCCATCGCGGCGACAGGATGGACTCGCTTGTCTCGATGACCTCGTGCGGCGACGGGCTACGCGGCCGCGTCAGCAACACCTTAATTCATACCATCGAGGGGCGCACCATTCTTCTCCAGCACGACATCGGCACTCCCCGTCCCTATTCGCGCCTGCAAACAGTCTGCGGCACTCTCGGCTACGCGCAGAAATATCCGCTCCCCACCCTGCGCCTTAAAGACATGGACACACCCGCCGAGGGCGACAATGCGCTCCGCCTCGCCTATACTTTCCGCGAAGAAGGCGTGGCCGAATGGTTTGAGGACGGCGAAAGCAAACATTCGCCCAACGTGATGAACCACGTGATGGACTCGCGCCTCATTTACTGCCTCCGAAATGGCCTGCCCCTCGACATGGATGTCTTCGATGCCGCGGAATGGTCGGCCATCATCGAATTGTCTTCCCTTTCTGTCAGCGAGGGTTCTCGCCCCATCGCCGTCCCCGATTTCACACTCGGAAATTGGAACGCCCTTTCCCGCCATAGGTTTTATTAATACGCTCCTGCATTTCTAAAATTCCACCTTCCTACTCCCCAACAACAATGCACTGAAAATTGCTGCTCATTTTTCAGCCTCAATCGTATTGTTGTATCACCGTTTTTCCCTACCGTTGCACTGTTTCGTTCGGAAAAGTGTAGAAAAACATCACTAAACCGAACGAACCAGTGTACTATGGAGATAGAAAGAAAGATTGTAGCTGAACTAAAAGCGTGGAAAAATCAGCCCGAGCACAAGCCACTATTGATTAGGGGCGCTCGCCAAATCGGTAAAACATGGGCTATAGAAAATTTTGGCAAGCGTAATTTCAAATACTGCGCAAAATTTGATTTCGACCGCCAACCGGAATTAAAATCCGTCTTCCAGACAAGCAAAGAGCCCGAGCTACGCATTCGATTCCCATCGCTCAATCTCCAATACAACGGTGGCATGCTTAGTTGCCCCACGCCAATGGCCGCTTGGATAGACAAATTAATTGCTCTCATCAAGAACAAGCAATGATTTGGGGGTATAATCCAGTTGGAGGCAGCTAAAAAAGTCTTTTACTACGCGCAAAGTTTTTTGAGTAGCGGCTTAATCAATACATTGCGCATACAGAACGGGCTTTTTCTACCGCCAGCCCTTTTCTTTGCTCCTCCTCTCACCCGTGCAAGCAAAGATAATTCTCATCGCTTCTCGCCACCGGTTAAATTAGCTCACTATTAATTGCCCTTTCCGCTTATTTGAGAAGCAAAAGCCTGAATGTCAAACACAATAATTTTCAGGAAAGCATCCCAAACACACCTGTATGGGCTTGGTTTGGGCAAGCTCATTAACAGGCAATTGGTATCCAGAACAATTTTCCTCATTTATACGGAGTGCGCAAGTGTTGTTTTTCCCACTGCTCAATAGTATTGGCATTAATTATGCCTCGTTGCCAAAGATCATCCATTTCTTTGTCCACTTTTTTGGCATAATAATCAGATAGAACAGCCTGCAACTCTTCCAATTCCTCATCTGTCTTAATGTAAGACATCATTTGCAGCAATTTCATTTGAGCTGCATTAAAAACAGTTTGCCCTGCCATTAGTTTGTTGTTTGATATTATATGCAAAAGTAGAATTTTTGCACTTAAGCACCAAATTTTGGAGCAAAAACTATCATCTTTCCACTATTGAGCAACCGCCAGCCCTTTTCTTTGCTCCTCCTCTCACCCCCTGCTGCCGAGCCAAAGGAAGAGCATACCGAGCAGCACAAGGATGATGTCGAGGGTTTTGGCGCGGAGGTTCTTTTCGCGCAAGACAAGGGCGCCGAAAAGAAAAGACACTACCACACTGCCCCGCCTGGCCAAGGACACCACGGAAATCATCGCCCCATCAAGGCTCAGCGCGTAGAAATAAAGCAGGTCGGCCGCCGTGAGAAACACAGAAATCAGCGGAATTGTGAGGCGCCAATGGAAAGGAGTATTTTTAACCGCCGTTCCGCCCGCACTTTCCACCTTATCACTCGATATTGCGGCCATTTCACCGGTATTAACCACCTCGTTATCAGTGGCATTTCCGCTCATCATCGTATTTATCCCCACCGCAGCATTCCTTTTCTTCTCCACAAACCAATCCACGACCAGCACTATCAGCATCAGCGCGCACTGGTAGAAATTAAACCACGATTGCACCACCATCCTATTGATTCCGCGCCCGCCCACCGCGGGCGAAGAGAGCAGATACTTGTCGTAGAGACCGCTCATGGCGCCCAGCACTGCCGCGCCCACCAAACAAAAAATCCACCTGTTGTGAGCGAACGAGATGCCCTCCTTTTTCCCGCTGCGGCTCAACAGGAAAAACGACAATACCGCCAGCATAACGCCTATCCATTCCAGATAATTCAACCGCTCGCCGTAGATAATCATCGCCCCCACCAGCACCAACACCGGTCGCGTGGCATTCACCGGCCCCACGATGGTGAGCGGCAAATGCTTGATGGCGTAATAACCAAATGCCCAGGAAGAAAGCACCAGCAAAGCCTTCAGCATGATATATTTCTGCTCCTCCCAATTTGTGGCCGGCACATAGAAAAACGAGTCCGCGCCAATCCTCCCGCAAACAGACATCACCACCATCGGCAACATCAGTAGCGAACAAATCAGTGTGTTGAGAAACAGCACCGGCATCACCTTATTACCCCTCAGCGACTCCTTTTTGAAAATATCGTAGAAGCCGAGGCAGGCAGCGGACATAAAAGCAAACAGCAGCCACATCTTAATTTAATCTTTTACAATCGGCGACTTTTCCGCAACCACCATTATTTTGATTGCAATTATCATATCAGTGTCAAAAACGCCCATATTTTATTTTTCTCTCGCCAGCGAACAGACAAAAGCACCAATATCACAAAAAGCTATCAAGGAAATTCAATAGCGCACGTCCTCCAGAAACAGACCGCAGGCAGGCACGCTCTCGCCCGCCATTCGGCGGTCGCCACTATCCAAAATTTTTTGAAAATCATCCACGGAAAGGCGTCCGCGCCCCACCTCAATCAGTGTACCCACGATAGCGCGCACCATATTCCGCAAAAAGCGGTTGGCCGTGATGCGAAAGCGGTAGATTCCGCCCGTGGTAGCTGAAGCGGAAATGTAGGTAGGGTCGGCAACATCGCGGTCAGGGGTTGCGCAATCGCGGGCGGGTATAAAACCCGCCCCTACAGGGTCGGCACCATCGCGGTCAGAGCCTGCGCAATCGGGAATAGAAATAAAATCCGCGCCCACATAATCCCAGTGGGCCTCCGTAACATGACAGATATTCGTCTTGTTGGAGGAATGCGACTTGCAGAAGCAACCGAAATCCTCGTGCTCCAACAACAATGCGGCGGCCTGATTCATTTTCTCTATATCCAGCGTACAATAGAGCCGCAGACTATAAAGCGGCAGGAACGCATTTTTCTTTGTTGTTATATAATAATGGTACGTGCGCGCGAGGGCAGAGAAGCGAGCGTGCCAATCATCGGCCACACGCTTGGCGGAATGAAAAGCAATGTCAGGCGGCGTGAGGGCGTTGAGCTTAAACAACAGGTTGTTGCAATCCAGCTGTTCAGACCAATCGAAATGGGCGGCCATCATGCGGGCGTGCACCCCTTGGTCGGTACGCCCCGCGCCCACCACGTTCACTTTCTCTCGCAACAAGGTATGGAGGGCCGTCTCCACGGCCTCCTGCACAGTGATACCGTTCGGTTGGAATTGCCAACCGTGATAACGTGTGCCATCATAACTAAAAGTGATGCAATAGCGCATAATTCATTTGTTTGCGCCCGCAAAATTAATAAAATCCGCCTACATATCTGTTTCTGCCCCCGCGCCAACTCAAATTTTGGCTCTCATAAACAAATTTTTCCCGCCTCAACTCTAATTTTTCCCCGCGCCAACTCAAATTTCTCCCGTGCAAAACCGATTTTTTCCCGTGCAAAACCGATTTTCTCCCGTGCAAAATCGATTTTATCCCCTCCTAATCTCAAAAAATCCCGCATTAGTTTGCGTTCACAGTGCTGTAACATTATCTTAACAGTACTGTTTAGTTATTGTTACAGTACTGTTTAGTTATTGTTACAGCACTGTTAACGATAGTCAAAACGATTGGAAGTGGCCGCAAGTGGCTATTTCGGCGTCGCGTGTCGGTAATAAATATGATTATGTCGTCTCCTTTTTGCAAACGGGTGGCAAAGGTGGGCGGAAGGGTGGCAAACGGGAGCAAGACCTTTGAATTGTGGAAGTTTTGCAGTAATTTTGCAGTGGCCTAAACACGAGCGGGCAACGCGAATGCAAGGGCTGAAGATTTTTAACATAGATAAATCACTAAGACGTAATCACTATGACAACAGCTACTTACAAAGTAAATGGGATGAAGTGCGACCACTGCCGCCAGAGCGTGGAAAACGCACTGAAGAGTGTAGATGGTGTGAGCGATGTGGAGGTGAGCCTGGAAAAGGGCGAAGCCACTGTAACATACAACGAGAACAAGACCACGCCTCAGGCTCTGAAGGACGCCGTGGATGCCCTTGGCCGGTTTGAGCTGGAGGTGGAATAAAAAATGTAGGGGCGGATCAGCCGCGAAGCGGCGTGTTATCCGCCCGACAATCGGAACGATTGAAAAATATGTGGCGACATTTTTTGCCCTAAAGGGCAATAGGGCGGATAACACGCCGCTTCGCGGCTGATCCGCCCCTACATATTTCCGAAACAAGCCTATGAAACAAACTATTCCCGTAGTGGGGATGGCGTGTGCCGCGTGCGCCGCCAACGTGGAGAAGAAGCTCAATTCATTGGAGGGCGTAAAAGAGGCTACGGTGAACCTCGTGGGACGCTCGGCCTTGGTGGACTACGACCCTGCCCTCATCTCCCTGCCCCAAATGAAGAAAGCCATAAACGACATCGGTTACGACCTCGTGATAGAGACCAACCGTTCCGCCGAGGAGATAGAGCGCAGTGAGTATAAGAAGCTGAAGCGCAGGACTATCGCATCATGGGTGTTCGCGGTGGTGGTGATGTGTATCTCTATGGGGTGGATTCCCGTGGAGGACATGATGAGGACGGCATCGCCCAATATAGCCGACAGCACAATCACGTTTACAAAGAATATCATCAGTTTGTTGCTCTCACTGTGCAACAT
>CAZQVW010000145.1:0-6908 GCA_964596865.1 uncultured Bacteroidaceae bacterium | reverse complement strand
GCGGAATAGAAAAGATTAACCTCCCCAATATGACGCCAGCAACATTAGGCGGCACAAACATTATTGATGTAAACAAACAGGTAGTGGTTGTTCCCGCCGCAGCATTGGAAACCTATAGGACGGCGGACAAATGGAGCAGTTTCTATCAGAACATTGTGCCGGACGATGCGCAACTGGATATTACGGCAACAGTGAAAGCCGAGGACGGCGGCAGCGGTATCCTCACGGCTGTGGGCGACAAGGCCTTGAGCTACGCCACCCACCTCACGCTGAAGGGCTCCATCAATAGTTACGACTTCATGCTGTTCCGCAACAAGATGCCAAACCTCCACTACCTCGACCTCACCGAGACCACCATCGAAGCCAACCCCTACGAATTTGTTACAGGCTGCTATACGGAGGTGCACCGCCTGCCCAAACAGGCGTTTAAGGACTTTTCCAAACTGTTGGAAATTAAGCTCCCGAATTCGATTACCTACATCGGAATCTCCGCCTTTGAAAACTGTTCAAATCTTAGAGCCGTAAAAACTTATCCGGGGGTTGTTACTGTAGATAGATGTGCATTTTATGCCTGTTTCTCTCTAAAAGAAATTACTTTTGAGACGGGATTAAAAGGAATAAACGAAGGTGCATTCGCAGGCTGCAGATCTCTTAAACGTATAACATTACCAGAAGGATTGCTTAGCATAAAATCGAGCAACGATAATGTCAAAAACGGTAGCTTTTATTATATAGGTGGTAAATACTATTCCTATAATGATAAACAAACCTTTTCTGCAGCAATTGCGTTAGACAGTATAACCATCCCCTCTACAGTTACTGATATTGGTAGCTATGCTTTTAGCGATTGTAAAAGTCTAAAATACATTGGTCTTTCCAAAAATCTTACAAAGATAGGTTCAAATACATTTGAAGGGTGTTCCGCCCTTGAATCCGTCATTCTTCCGTCTCGCATTACGTCTATAGAGAAGAATGCGTTCAACAGATGCACCAACCTAAAGGAACTTCGCATTCCCCCGATGGTGGAAACGATTGGCGAGAGCGCATTTAGCGGGTGCCCCATCAAGGACGTTTACGTCTATGTGGCCAACTCCAAGGACGTGGCCATTGACCAAAACACATTTTCTTGCTGGACTACAGCCACCCTCCACGTGCCCGATTTCGCCACGGCCTCTTATTATTGGAACACCCAGTGGAGCCAGTTTGTGAATATCACCGAGTTTTCCGACACCTACGACGCCTTCTACACCAAAAACGACCTCACCCTCAATTCCGAGACGGGCATTATTCAGGGCGAGCCGGACGCCACGCTGCATGAAAAGGGCGCCCTCATCGTAGACGATGATGAGAAACAGGATTTGGGCGATATCGAATTAATCCACGATGGCGAGAACGGCGCCTCCGTAATTCCCGAAAAGGAGGGCAACATCACTGCCCGCCGGGCCCGCATCAGTATCAAGGTAACAGCCAACAGATGGCATTTCTTCTGCTTCCCGTTTGACATAGACCTCGATTCCGTGGAATATGATGGCCAGTACGTCTGGCGCCAGTATGACGGATTGAGGCGCTCGCGCCGCGAGGGTGGCTGGCAAGACCTGCCCGCCGGCACCACCACTCTCCAGCATGGCCGCGGCTATATCTTCCAAGGCACCGTGAGCGGCAACCTCGTGCTCAAGATTATGAAACCCCATTTCTCCGCAATGGATATATTGGCCAAGCTGGATGTCTATAGCTCCGACAACGCCGTAGACGCCAGTTGGAACTTTGTGGGCAACCCCTATGTGAGCTACTATTCCATAGACAAGACCACCTACGACGCCCCCATCACCGTATGGACGGGCAATGGCTACGAGGCCTATCGCCCGGGCGATGATGATTACGAATTCTCGCCCTACGAGGCCTTCTTCGTTCAGCGCCCCGAGGATAATGACGCCGTGGGCTTTAAGGCCGATGAGCGCGAGAGCTGCCAGCAGGCGCAAGAGAGCCTGGCCAAAGCCAAGGCGTTCCGCTCCGCCCAGTATGTGAAGCCAAACCGCCTTTTGTTCAACCTCACCCTCACCGCCCAGGGCGACACCACCTATACCGACCGCACACGCATCGTATTCAACGACCGCAAGAGCCTGGCCTATGAGGTGGGCTGCGATGCGGCCAAGTTCTTCTCCGCCGGGCGCAAGGCCGAGCTCTATTCCACCGATGCCACCGGCACCCAGTATGCCATCAACGAGCGCCCCGTGGGCGAAGGCCGCGTAGACCTCTCGCTTCAGGTGAACAAGGAGGGCACTTTCAGCATCGGCGGCGAAAGGATGGACGCTCCCGCCCTATTGACAGACAATCAGACTGGCCTCTCCCACGACCTCACCCTCGGCGCCTATGAGTTTGCCGCCTCCAAGGGCATTCAGAAGAATCGCTTCACCCTGGTATTGAGAGACGACATCACCGGCATCGATGGCATCGAGGCCAAGACCGGCGCACAGATCTCCCTCAACCACGGCATCAGCATCTCTGGCGTGGACAACAATGTCATCACCCGCCTCTATTCCATTGACGGCCAAATGGTGGGCACCACCACCGGCTGCGGCACCATCTCCGCCCCCGCCGGCATCTATATCCTGAAGGTGGGCGCCATGAGCGCAAAGGTAAAGGTGGAATAAGTGGAAACATCCGCTATTTAGCCGGCATGGGCAATATCATACGAAGCTCCCCCCAAAAAACTCTTTTCGAACACAAAACGTATTGATTGAACCTGCCCCTACTTTGTGTATATTGATTTAGCCTGTAGGGGCAGGTTTCATACCTGCCCGCGAGAAATGACGGTATAACATTCTATAATTCATTTTATTAATTATATTGGCAAACGGCGGGCAGGCATAAAGCGCTCCAAAATATTCGTACCTCAAATTTTGAGGACCCTGCAAAACCTGCCCCTGCATTACAGCAACCCTTTGAACCTAAACAATTATGATGATACGCAATATCCTATGCGCCGCCGCAATGATGTTGGCGCCCGCGATGATGATGGGGCAAGCATTGCCCACCACCAGCCCAGACCCCCACGCCCATGCCCGCCAAGTAAAGATGCGCTCCGGCGCCAGTCGCGAGGGCGAGGTGATAGTGAAATTCGCTGCCCAGAGTGGCGTGAGAGTGAAGACCTCGGCCAAATCCAAGGCATTCAGAAGCAGTGGCGTGAGCGCGGTAGACAAAGCCCTGCGCAGCATTGGGGCGGGCAAGACGGAAGCCCTGATGCCGCTCACCGGCTCCAGCGTAAGCGCCCGCAGCCGCGCCTATAATGGCCAAACGGTGGAGGACACCGACCTTAGCGGCCTCTATCTCGTAAGCTACGACCCCGCCTCCGGCCCTGCCGACAGTGTGGCCCACAAGTTGGCCGCGCTGGATCAGGTGGATTACGCCGAGCCCAATTATATAGTCTATACGCTGGGCGATATTTCAGACTATACCCGCGACCCCATGTATCGCCTCCAGAATTATCTTTCGGCAATCAATATGCCCTATGTTTGGCGTTTGGCGGGCACCAAGAATGTTTTGGGCCACCGCCCCGTGATAGCCATCATCGACACCGGCGTAGACCTCACCCACCCCGACCTCCAGAATAATATCTGGACAAACCCGCTGGAATCCAGCGGCGCCGAGGACACCGATGACGACCACAATGGTTTCAAGGACGACCTCCACGGATGGGATTTTGTGAACCAGACAGGCCGCATCGGTGATTGGAATGGCCACGGCACCCATTGCGCCGGCATCGCAGCCGCCGAGGGCGGCAACGGCGTGGGCATCACGGGGGCCAATCCCAATGCTCTGATTATGCCCGTTACCGTGATGCAGAGCGATGGCACCGGCGATGTGGCCACCATCATCAAGGGCATTGACTATGCCGCCGCCAATGGCGCTGATGTAATCAGCATGAGCATAGGCGGATATATGTATTCCGTGGCCGAGGAGCAGGCCTTGGCCAAGGCCTATAGCAAGTGTGTGTTGGTGGCTGCGGCCGGCAATGATTGCCTCCCCATCAATCCCGCTACCCGCTGCCCCTATTGCGGCAATTGGGGCAGCCCGTGCTATCCCGCCGCGTTCACGTTTGTATTGGGCGTGGAGGCCGGCGATGCCGTGGGCTCGTTCTCCAATTATGATGAAGATGGCCCCATCTTCTCCCAATTTTCGGAAGAAAAGCTATACAATTACGAGGTGAAAGCCCCGGGCGTAAACCTATTGAGCACCTATCCCGGCGGCCGCTACAAACAGATGAGCGGCACCTCCATGGCCTGTCCGCTGGTGGCCGGCGTGGTGTCTAAACTGATTGAAAGCAAAGAGATATTGAGCAAGGAGATTCTCTTTGGCGACCTCATCCATACTTCCGGAAATTATATCGACGCACTGGCAGCCTATCGCCTTACCGATGCCGACCGCCACCCCACCATTTCCCTTGTAAACTATGCCATCTCCGATTCCCTTGGCGACAACGACGGGCGCCCCGATGCGGGCGACACCCTGCTCATCTTCCCCACCGTGCGCAACGATTGGGGTCAGGCCAACAATGTGCGTATAAAATTAGAGATGGGCGAAAACGAGGATGCCTCGTTAGTGGAATTTCTGGAGCCGGAGGTGAGCCTCGGCCTCAACCTTAGCAGTTATGCCAAGTCCACCTCGCTCAATCCCCTCAAGATAGTGCTTAGCAAAGACATAGTGGATGGCCGCAAGATTCGCCTCGCGCTCAAGGCC
Source organism: uncultured Bacteroidaceae bacterium (assembly GCA_964596865.1). Taxonomy (GTDB): domain Bacteria; phylum Bacteroidota; class Bacteroidia; order Bacteroidales; family Bacteroidaceae; genus UBA6382. Next base: position 2,171 of record CAZQVW010000145.1, on the reverse strand, counting down.
ACGTGCGACAACGCTGCCGAGGAAACCACAAAAGAGATTATCCTGCGGGTGGAAAACGGTGTGGAACTGGCCGGCACTCAGCGCGAAAGCATCACGCTCTATCCCAATGTCCATTATATCGTTACGCGCAATTGGGGCATCCCCAAAGACGTGGTGGTAACCGTGAAGGCCGGCACCACCATCAAGATCAAAGATGGCGTGGGCATTTCCAATTATGGCTATATCCATTTCCTCGGCACTCCCGACAGCATGATCACCATCACCAAGGGCGACAACGACCTCGGCAATATCGGCGGCTTTCTCAACGACAATGCCAACTATGTGAATTTCAATAATGTCATCTTCGAAAATCTGGCCAACATCACCTTCAACGGCCATACCTACGACCACTGCATCATTCGCAACTGCTTTATCAATAGTCAAGGCGTCTTCTCAAACGGCGGCACCTTCCGCAATTGCGACATCTATAATAATGAGATTGGCTACGGCCTCAGCGGTTGTTATTTAAGTAACGGCGCCACCTTTGTAAACACCAGCGTACACAACAATGACTTCTGCGCCAGTATTAGTGGCGGCTATGGCTCCACCAAGCGTTTCTATCATTCCAATTACATTGGCAATACCATCACCTGCCCCGATTATTCCACTCCGGGCGTCTATGATTTAGACGAGAGCAACTGCTACGGCAATTTCTATGATGCGCTCAACGATTATTTGGCCGTGGAATATAATACCACCGAGCCCGAGATAGCCTATCTCTCTAATGCCTATCTGGGCACCACCCTCACCACCGTGGCCGACCATCTCATCCGCGATGAGGTGGACAATGTGGGGTGGGGCCACGTAGACCTCACCAAGATGAGCCCCTACGCCTTTGACGAAGCCCCCGCCGTGGTGGAATACATCAAGGTGGACGGCTACGACCCACAGGATCAATCCGATTCTCTGCCGCCATTGGGCGTGGGCACCCACAAGGTGGAGGTATTCTTCAATCGCGCAATGAATCAGGAGGTGGAGCCGTGGATTTCTATGGGCGTGCGCCCGCCATATACCCAGAAAACCATTGCCGACAGCGCCTATTGGTTTGACCCCTACACGTTTGTGGCCTATTTCACTATCGATGGAAAGAGCGCCACCGATGGCCTCAACCGCCTGCGCGTGAATAGTTTCCAGCAAAAGGGCTCCACATTCCTCACTCCAGACGAGCGCTACCGCTTTAATGTGCAGGTGCAGGCCGCCGGCTCCATGTCCACCGGAATTCAGGCCGAGGCCGGTTTGGGCAAAGTTAACCTTACTTGGGAAACCGCCGAACAGGATTTTGACGACATCCTGGGGTATAATCTCTATCGCTTCACGCGCGATTCCGTGGGCAATCCCTCGGATTCGCTCATCATAAACTCTCGATTGATAGACAGCTCCGACACCGCCTACGTGGATTACGCCGTTCAGCCCGGCACCACCTATTATTATTGCATCAAGGAGATGGGCACCAACCTTGTCCAGCACGACATCTCGCGCACCGTGGCCGCCACGCCTCTCACTGCGCAAAAGGGCGATGCCAATGGGTCGCTCACCATCGACATAGCCGATGTCCTCACCGAGATTGCCTATCTATCCAACGAGGATCCGCAGCCCTTTATCTTTGAGGCAGCCGATATTAATTCCGATGAAAGCGTAGACATTCTGGATGTGGTGGGCACAATCCGCCTCATCACCCAGCCTCTGCCCTCCATCGAGAGCGAGGACAACAACATAGAGCCCGCCTGCTATTATGTGGACGGCGGCATCCTCTATCTCCAGACACCCGTGGCCCTTGGCGGCATACAGGCCAACCTCTTAGCCGCCGACAGTGCCACCACCGTGGCCGCCTCCGCCCTTGGAGCTATGGAGCAGCTCTCCGCGCAGACTTCGCCCCAGAGCCGCATCTTCCTGGCCTATAGCATGAGCGGCAAGACCCTGGCGCCGGGCACCTACCCCATCATGGCCATCGGCGATGATGTGGAGATAGACAAGATTGTGCTCTCTTCGCCGCGCGGAAAGAATGTGGAGGCATTGCTCCGCGACGACCCCACCGGCATCGCCAACGCCACTGCGCCCGCCACAGGCAAGGCAGCCACCGGCATCTATGATATGCAGGGCCGCCGCCTCAATAAATTGCCCCGCCATGGCAT
>CAZQVW010000144.1:0-6993 GCA_964596865.1 uncultured Bacteroidaceae bacterium | reverse complement strand
TTATTGTTACAGCACTGTAACATTATCTTAACAGCACTGTTAACGATAGTCAAAATTATTTCCGCGGGATTTATCACGCCACGGAAATTTCTAATCTGGGATTTTGGATTTCTAAAAAAGGAAAAATATTGGGGCAAGGATATACGAAAAATAGAAAAAAGTAACGAACTTTGCATTCCCTGTGAGGAATTGCTCGGTTGAGCAATTCCATTCAGTGGCTCATGACTACATTATTAATATAACACACCCACTCTACACACTAAAACAATGGATACAAATCAGGAGAAATGGCAGAAAGTGCTTGACGCCGTACGCAAGCAATTGCCGGAAAGCACATACGCCGCCTGGTTTACTCATATCCGTTTTGTTGATGTAAAGGGCGACCGTCTGCAGCTCCATGTGCCCAGCAAATTCTTCTTTGAATATCTGTTGGAGCATTTCCAGACGATGCTGATGGCCGAAGTGAACCGCCATTTCGCCCTTAATGATGTAGACATCTTTTATGGCGATTTGCCCTCCACCCCTCAGAGCGGGCAGGGCAACGCCTCCGGCCAAATAGATGCGCAGCACGGCACCAATACCGCCCAGAGGCAGCCCCATGGCTGCGAAAGCAATGCCAATAAGCCATATCCCCCATCGCCCACGGCCAATATTGCCGCTCCCGGCAGGCAGGGCGTACCCCTTTTCGATAGTCATCTCAGTCCGGAATACACCTTCGACAACTATGTGAAGGGCGAGGCCAACAAGTTGGCGCGCTCCATTGCTATGACCATCGCCACCAAACCGATGCAGACGGCGTTCAATCCCTTTTTCTTATATGGCAGTTCGGGCGTGGGCAAATCCCACCTTGTCAATGCTATTGGATTGAAAATGTTGGAGAAAGACCCCTCCAAGCGCGTCCTATATATCCCCGCCCACACGTTCTTGATACAATACACCGACTCGGTGCCGAAAAACAAGTTCAACGACTTTATGTATTTCTACCAGTCGGTGGACTGCCTCATCCTCGATGACATCCACGAGATTTCCGGTAAGGTGAAGACGCAGGAGGCGATGTTTAATATCTTTAATCATCTGCAGCGCAACGGCCGCCAGATTATATTCACCTCGGATAAGTCGCCGTCGCAGTTGGAGGGCTTTGAGGAAAGGGTGAGCTCGCGCTTTGTCATGGGCACCACCGTGGAGCTGCCCCGTCCCGATGAGCAACTTCGCCGCAATATCCTGAAAGCCAAGATTCGCAAAAACCAGCTCAACATCCCTAAGGATGTGATTGACTATATCGCCATCAACGTAACCGACAATGTGCGCGATCTGGAGGGAGTGATTAATTCGTTGCTGGTGCAATCGATTGTAAATGAGCGCGAGATTGATTTGGATATGGCGCGCCGCGTGGTGGATAAGCTGGTAAAACTGAAAGCCAAGACCATCACTCCCGAACTGGTCTTGACCACCGTTTGCCGCTACTATAAGATTACTCAGAAAGAGATCAATTCTTCTTCGCGCAAGGGAAATATTGTGAAAGCCAGGCAGATGGCGATGTATCTTATCCAAAAACATACGTCGCTTTCGTCCACGCAAATTGGCGCTCACATCGGGCGCAGGGATCATACCACAGTGCTCCATGCCTGCCGCCAGGTGGATTTGAAAATCAAGACCCAGCCCGGCTTCAAGGACGAAATCGAAGCCATTGAGCGCGAGATGGTGAAATAATTGCGGGGGGAAGTGGCGCTGTTATAGCTACATCTTTTGCTGAAATACAAATAAAGGCTGACACCTCTTACGAAGTATCAGCCTTTTACTATCTTTATTATTGCAATCTGTGCTCTATTCTATCTACTTTCTATCTACTTTATTCCATCACCTATCCATCTACTCTACTCTATCACCTATCTATCTACTTTATTCTAAATAAATCTATTTTTCCAGCAGTTTGATAGCAGTTTGGATGACGGCACTACGCTGTTGAGGCTGGCGGATGGATTCTATAGGGAAGCCAATGGCTACTACATCCTTTCTGTGAATGGCAGCCACGTGGCCGTTGGAATAAAAGATTAGAGGTTTGGCATGATTTTGGGCGCGCAGAACGTCTGTTTGCTGGCAGGCGTAGGTTGCTTTGCCTAAATCATTCTCTATAAAAAAGTCCTGATTGCCCATCCTTAGGTTGTTATTAAAAAGCTCAATGTAGTTTTGCGAAAGTGTGTCGCCTAAGGAAAGTGTGTCAGCGGAAGTGGAAAGTGATTTGTTGGAAGAAGGAAAAGTTTTGGAAGCAGAAGAAGGTGTTTTATCGGAGGTTGAAGGTTTGTTGTCGGAGGTTGATGCCGTTTTATCGGATAATGGAAGCGTTTTATCGGAGGTTGAAACATACTTTCCGGAGCTCGAGAGAGAAAAATCGGCTTCATAACCTAATACCTCGGCTGTAAAATGCCGTTCGTCATCAGTCTGCATATCGCTACCGATATATGCGCCACTCACAAGGATGCGGCCGCCAATGGAACGGAACACCGACAACGCAGTCCTAAGCGGAGCGTCAAATGTCTTGTATCTAAGAATGCTTTGCTCGCCACAATCTTTTTGTAGGCCAAGGATAAGATCGATGATGTCTTGATTGGCAGCTATTTCCTCTGTCTTTTGTGTGAAAGCATCGCGTGAGCAAGACGAAATGGTGCGATGGTTGGTGGCGATATTGGTATTTGAGGAATTAGCGTCGTTGGGAAATTTTGAGTTGCGGGATTTTTCGAAATTATCGCTGTTGTCATCTATTTGGGCGTTGCCGTAATTGTCGCTGCTCTTGATATTGGTATTCCCGATAATGGCGCGGGCGTGGATGGAGGGGTAATCAAAAGAATTGCCCGCGATGATACGTCCTTCTAATTCGCTACCGCTGTATCCCAAACCGCCCGCAGTCTCTTTTCCAGCCCGTTTGCGGAGAAAGCCCGTTTGCGCTCCGCAATATTCGGAGGTCTGTATGTATGGCACGCCGATGTCCTTGTGAATATCAAGGCCCAGGCTGTCTGCGCTCTGCACCACCGCCGGCGAACTAAGGCGAGTGAAACCGTTTACGATGAGGATGCGCGTCTTTTCATCGGAGGCGCTAAGAGCCGCAAGGGTTTCACTGGGGAAGCTCTCGCCGCCTTGGTTTACGGCGCTGACGCGAAAGCGATAGAGCTTGTCGCGCTGTATTGGCAGGGTGGCTGTGGTGCGCCCCACGATTAGTTGACCGTTATCGAAATCCTGCCCATCGAGGGCGGTGTAGACAATATAACCTGTGGGGGTGGCTGTAGGTTCCAAACTATCGGCCTGCGCCTCCCAATTCAGGCGCACGCTGTCGCCATCCGCGATGGCAGCAAAACCTCTCACCGGCAACGGTTGGATAACATAATCCCTGCTGTGAGCATCGGCGATAAATTTCACTATGCCCTTGTAGATACTGCGCGCAAGCAGGAACTTAAAGTTGGGGTCGTGGCCCAACAGCATGTCGCGGAAGTTTTGGTGGGAGAGGGTCTCGATAATAGCCGATGGCACCTCGGGCTTGCGGCTCTCGCTGTAATTGCGATTGTATATCTCGCGGCGATTCCATGAGAAAGTCTTGGCGTTTGGCAGCGTGGATTGCGGAGCAGTCAAATCGCGCATTATCTGATCCTGCATCAGCGAGGCGAGGTCGTAATTCCACAGGCGACTTTTTCCACTAATAAAACGCTCGTCGCCCCCATCGCCGCGCAGGGTGGAGATGACCAGCGTACCGATAGTAGCATCGTCGTCAAGGGTGTATCCTGCATCGCTGTGAATAGCTAAACTCAACTCCATTGGCACGCCCAATCCGTCGGCGCCACTCTCATAGACGGAATTGCCCGCTAAATAGTTCATCGTGTTGGAGCGCGCATTGATGTCGTCGGCGTAATCGTTGCGCCCGTCTTTGGTATCGTAGATATAAGGAGGCATTCCGGCCCACTGTGCCCAATAGCGCGAGCCTTCAAGATAGCGGGGCAAGCCGCTGACTGTAGCATTCCCGTCGGCTCCGCGATTTCCGGTCCGGTTTCCTCTTGCGATATTGCCCATGCCGCCGCCCAATCTTACTGCATCGCCCGTAACGATGCCGTCTTCGTGGCTCACATTGGTGAGCGTTATCCTATTGTCCTGAGTGCCGGTGGCGGAAAAGAAGAATGTGCCGAGATAAACCCATGTGCCGCTGCCCATGCGCTGATTCACCCTCACGCGGGTGTCCACTCCGCCGTGGCGGACGGTATAGAGGGCATCCGTTATGGCTTGGGCGTCGCGGGCATAGCTCACATAGACGGCATACATGCCAGCTGTGTTCACATTTGGCAACCAAACAAACGTGGAGGCGTCTTCCTCTCGCCTCACTGTGCGCACACATCGCGCCGTGCCCTCCTGAAATGGATTTTCGTCAGTGTATACATCTCTAATATGGGCAAACCCACTTGTTTGGCACGTCCGGAACGCTTCTGTGCCCACTTGCTCCAAGTAATTGCCCTGTAAGAGTCCGTCATTTCTTAGGTCGCGGATAACTACACTGTCCACAAATACGATGCTGTCGCTGTTCAGCGAGTCGGAGGAGGCGTTTGCCAAGTTTCCAGACGAATGTATGGAATCTGCCGGCACGCCGATACGGACATGTTCGGCCAGTGTCTGGTCGTTATCTACGATGAGTTCTATTGATTGGTCGTCTCTCTCTCGTGGGCAGTAGGTCACAGCGCCTGCTTTCTCCAGCATTGGCAGAAGGAAGGGCACTACGATGGAGCGGGTGAAGAGATCCTCGGTAGTGGAATAGAGGCGGGGCCGTTGCCAGCGCCACGATTTCTTTTGATGGTCGTAATAGCGTCCGTGGCTGGGCCACACGGTGAGGTGCGCGCCCTGTAATCCTTTGGTTATTTGGGTTGGCCGCGACATATTCCTCACCCATTCATTGCTCGTGTGGTTGGAAATCCCTCCGTTTGGCCACGCCCATAATCGAGCGGTGTCTTTGGCCTCGGAGGAGCGGTAGGCGTTGGGAATGAGTTCGGAAATATCGTGATTGAAAGCGAGAATATGTGTTTGGTAATCGCCGACAGGGGAGGGTAGAGCCTCTTTCAATCCGTTATAGAAATTGTCTACTTTCTTTGGTGTGAACACCTGTGATGCCGTGCCCTCTTTCAGATGGATTGTGAGCGTGTGGGCGGCGGTGTCGAGCGAATAACTGCTGATGCCGATGGCTAATTTCGTGGAGAAATCCATTTCCATGTTTTTGAAATAGGCTTTCACCACCGAGTCTGTGTTTGCCCGCATCAGCGAATCGGCTCGCGCTTTGGCTTTCAATAGTGAATCGGTCTGAATGGTGTCGGCGAGAGGTTTTTCCTCGCTACATATTTGCGGACCGGCCGGCATAGCATCCATCCCCACAAACACATTTGAAATCAAACAAATCATCAGTAGAATGATTTTCGTCTTTCTACACACCGAATTTCTTAGGATATTTAGCTGCGTAAGCATAATGACAATAATAATTTTTGATAAGGGCGATGTCTGTCTGCTTGTCGGCAGAGGGCATCAACTCTTTTTGGCAATGAATGCGCTTGTTTTTATAGTCTATCACAAACAGGAGTATGGGCACGTTGGCTGCGCGGGCAATGTGGTAGAAGCCCGTATGCCACTCGCTATTGAGCGAGCGTGTTCCCTCCGGTGTGATGGCAATCTGGAAATGGCTGGCCTCAATCATCCTTTGTGAAAGAATGGCTGTGAGGCCAGAGAAAGGCGTGGCTGGCATGAAGGAGGGCGCTTCATTATCTTTCCGACCATGCACCTCTATTCTTTTCACTGGTATGCCGCCCAATGATTTCAGAATCTTATTTAGCGGCCAGACAAACCATTCGCTTTTCATTAGGAAGTGAGCTTTGCCACCAGTGGCCTTTTCATACAGCATAGCGAAGATGAAATCCCAATTACTGGTATGGGGAGCGATGCAGATAACGCATTTATTGGGCCGAGGCCTGTCCACTATGCTTTTCCAGCCCAGCAGTTTATAGAATATCAGCCCCCAAACATTCATATAGATCTTTTCGCAATGTGTATTAATCGTAGAGATAGAACATCCTGTCCATCATCTGCCATTTCTGATTGGAGGTGGAGCCCTCCTTGCAGTTTTGGAATGCGCCCACATAATCCTCCCACTCCTGCTGGCGCGGCAGTGTGGCGAGGCGCGCCATGGCTTTGTCCCAATCAAAATCGAGCGGTGTCTCCACAATCATAAACAGTCGATTACCAAGGATATAAATTTCCATTTCCAATATGCCTACCTCGCGGATTCCGTTGCGTATCTCTTTCCACTGCTTTTCGCGGGAGTGGGCATCGCGGTATTTTGCAATCAATTCGGGATTGTCTTTCAAATCCATGGTCTGGCAATAGCGCTTAACCGCCCCCTTATAACGGAACTGCTCGCTATGGGAGTTTCCTGCGGGGGTATGATATTCTATTACCTTATTATTTTGTGGATAACCCTCTGTTGGCATAATCTGTGGCTTTTGTTTTTTGCAAATATAGCAAATGTTATTGGTTTGTGTGGCTTTATCATTCTATTTTCTGATGAAAAATAGCGAATGCCCCAACTAAAAGTCAAGGGCAATCGCTAAAACGGTAACTGTAAGAAGAAAATTTCATCCCAATCTTACTTATATTTGCCACACAATCAAGATTTCCGAAAATTCTTCTGTCTCCCTTGTTTATAGGTGTCATAGTAGAAGTTTTTTGTTTTTCAATCTTGTATGCAATTCTTTTCTTCTATCATAACGATAGGCAGAGAAAATAGGAGTGGCCCGCCGTTTGCCGCGCGCGCTTTTTAGCAAACGGCAGACTATCCTATCTCTGTGGACTAAGTATTAGGATTTGATTCTGCTTTCTTGTCAGCTTCCGGCGCCTGCATCTTCACGTCGTCGTCCATCAAAGTTGTGAATTTGACAGAGCGGCACGCCTGTTTGGTATTGCCCTCCGGAGTAAAGCGGA
>CAZQVW010000143.1:0-6996 GCA_964596865.1 uncultured Bacteroidaceae bacterium | reverse complement strand
TTAAATTTTTCCCGTGCCAAATCAAACGCGGTGGGGATTTATTTTGTTTACGAGGGGAAAAAATCAAACGACGAGGGGATTTATTTCGGTTGCGAGGGAGAAAAATTTGGTTTGCACGAAGATAATGACGGATTGAACGAAGATTATGACGGATTGAACGAAGATAAAGGCTGATTGGTGGTCGATAATCAATAAATTGGGTGTAAATTTGCAGGCATGGACACGATGGATATAAATAGGCGGAAGCAAGAAATGAGGCGCGAGATACGCAGGCGCAAACAGGAGTTCTTCGCAAATACGAGTGAGGAGCAGAGGCAAAGATTGGCTGACAACATTCTGAATAGATTGATGAAGACAGAAGCATTTAGGAATGCGAAAACCGTGTTGGCGTATTATTCATTAGACGATGAGCTCTACACACACGCCTTCCTCGCCCGAATGATGGATAGCAAAAATGCGGAAATGATTGCCGAGAATGCGGAAAGACAAGTCCAAAAGGCAAAAGTACAGACCGAGAATGCGGAATTGTTTGCCAAGAATGCGGAAATGATTGCCAAGAATAGTGGAGCAGGGTTAAAGCAGGGGAATGAGCAAGTCGGGAACATTGGCGTATGGCCAAAGCAGGTGGTATTGCCGAAGGTGGCGGGGGATAATCTTACGTTGCACCCTTATTGCAGCGTAGATGATTTGGCATTAGGTGCCTACGGGATTATGGAGCCGCAGACAAAGGAGCTTACGGATTACAAGGTGGTGGACTTGGTGATTGTGCCAGGTATGGCCTTTGATAGTCAAGGAAACAGATTAGGCAGGGGCAAAGGGTATTACGACAGGCTCTTTGCAAATGGTTTGCGCAACGACGTGGTAAAATACGGGGTGTGCTTCCCGTTCCAGATGGTGGAGAGTGTGCCGAGCATGGATTTCGATGTGAAAATGGACGACGTATTTTCCCCCCACACAGCGTGTGGAGGCAATATAGCATGCCGTTGGGCGGGAAGATGAAATAATAGGCAATATAGGCGATTGATAGGCTTTTTTAGGCAAAATGGGCATTTTTGGGCGGGAGATGCCGAGTAGCCCGAGTACTCCGAGTGCTCCGAGTAGCCCGAGCCCTTGCCCCGAGCCCTTGCCCCGAGTGGGCAGAGTCTGCAATTTAGGCGGGATAGGCTTTAGTATGTCCGCTTAATTCAGTAATTTTGCTGTATGGAACTTAAGAAATTATCGATAGCCAATTATAGAAATATCGCGGAGGCCGAATTAGAGCTCTCACCCAAGTTGAATTGTTTTGTAGGCCCCAATGGAGTGGGTAAGACCAACCTGCTGGACGCCATATATTACCTATCTTTTTGCCGCAGTGCGTTGGTGCAGACAAATAATCAGGTGCTCCGCCATAATGAGGAATGGATGTCGTTGGCAGCTGAGTATGAAGACGATGAACACCAACCACTTTCTATCCGTTGCACACTGAAGGCCGGCCATCGCAAGTCGTTCAAGAAAAACGGTAAGGAATATAAAAAGCAATCGGAGCATATAGGATTGATTCCCATAGTGATAGTGTCGCCGCAGGATAGTGAATTGATACTGGGGGGCGGCGAGGTGAGACGCAGGTTTATGGATATGGTGATTTCGCAATACGCGCCCGACTACCTCCACCATTTGATACGCTATAATCAGGCTTTGCAACAAAGAAACGCCCTACTGAAAGTGGAGGGTGAGCCGGATGAGAGTTTGCTGACGGCCTACGATGAGGTGTTGTCGCTCTCTGCGCAGGAGATTTATAGCCACCGCAAGAAATTTGTGGAGATGCTGGCCCCGATATTCAAAGAGGTGTATCAGCAACTGGGCGGCGAAGGAGAGGAGGTGTCTATATCCTACCGTTCCCACCTGAATGACGGTGAATTGATGCCAATGCTGCGCGCCTACCGCGAGAAAGACCGCATAATGGGCTACACGCTCAAGGGAGTGCACCGCGATGATATGGAGATGACGTTGGGCGGCTACCCCCTGCGCTATGAAGGTTCGCAAGGGCAGAGCAAGACTTATCTTATTGCTCTAAAATTTGCGCAATATCGCCTGTTGGCTAATGAATATAAGAGCAGCGGTATGCAAAAGGACGGCAATCCTAATGGCGGTGAGGAAAACACTCATTCTCAAGCAGAAAGAAATGATGCCCTCCACGAAAAGCTCAAGAATGAGCATCAACCAATCCTTCTTTTAGACGACATCTTCGACAAACTGGATGCCACCCGCGTGGAAAAGATAGTGAGAATGGTGTCCGGCACTGATTATGGGCAGATATTCATCACTTCCACCAGCAGCGACACCCTAAGGCGAGTGGTGGACGAGGTAGGCGGCGATTACCGCTTTTTTGAGGTGGAGGGCGGCAGCTATACTCTTATGCCATGAAATACGTAAAAACAAAGCCAATTTCGGATATATTGCGCGAATATATGCGCATGCAGGGCTTGGAGACCCCCCTATTGCAGCATAGGTTGATAGAAAAAGGGTGGCCCGCAGTGGTGGGCAAGGAGGTGGAGGCCGCAACATCCAGTATAAAGATTTATAATCAAGTATTATACGTGAGATTGCGCAGTGCTGTCTTGCGGCAAGAACTGATGATGCAGCGCACATTGCTTGTGCAGCGACTGAATGCTTATGTAGACGCGTTTATTATCTCTGACATTCATTTTTCGTAACCTATAGTGGTGGTGGTAAGCAATAGTATGTTCGCGAAGAACAGTGGCAGCGAAGAATGGCACGGTAGAAGCCTCCGCATTTTAATACTACGCGGCAGAATTCTGTGGTGAGGAACGAAAATTTTTGGGGCAATGCTTTGTTTAACGCAAAGAAATGCCTACCTTTGCAGTGCAAAAGAGATATGGGTGTTTTCCAGAGTGGCCAAATGGGGCAGACTGTAAATCTGCTGTCTTTCGACTTCGGTGGTTCGAATCCATCAGCACCCACTACTTCACTCATCGGGCAATTCCCCAGCGGCGTTGCTCGATATTATTTTATACAGACAAAAGCAGGAGGCGGGCAATGCCATTAAGCAACACGATGTGGCACCCCTAATCTACAACAAATGGCGAATTATCTCTGCCCGCAACAAGACACAAATCATTCCAACCAACACATTATAATATACGGCTATGCATAAAATAGTAATCTTCGCTTCAGGCAACGGCACCAACGCCGAAAACATCATACGCTATTTCCAAAACTCCCAGAAAGGGCGCGTAACACTGGTGGTGGCCAGTAAGGAAGGTCTGCCGGTGATAGAGAGAGCTGAAAAACTGGGAGTGAAGCATGCTTTGCTCACTCGCGAAGATATGAAAGACAAGGCCAAAGTAATCAGTATAATGGAGGAAAGCGGAGCCGACTTCTGCGTTTTGGCCGGTTATTTGTTGTTGGTGCCGAAGTATTTGATTAGTTATTTCCATGGCCGCGTGGTGAATATCCACCCTGCATTATTGCCCAGACACGGTGGTAAGGGAATGTATGGCGACAGGGTGCATGAGGACGTGCTTAGGTGCGGAGATAAGGTGAGCGGTATCACCATACATTATATAGATGAACATTTCGACCAAGGGCAGAATATCCTGCAAGCCTATTGCCCTGTATTGGAGAATGATACGCCACACACCCTTGCACAGCGCATCCACGCATTGGAATACGCCTATTTCCCTGTAGCCATAGAACAAGTACTCCCACAGGCAGCGCCTGGAGGCATTATAGCATGCCATTGGGCCCCATAGCATGGGGGTGCATTATAGCATGCCATTGGGCGGGAAGATGAAGTAATAGGCAATATAGGCGATTGATAGGCTTTTTTAGGCAAAATGGGCATTTTTGGGCGGGAATGCAGAGTGGGCAGAGTAGGCCGAGTAGCCCGAGTAGGCGGAGTAGCCCGAGTGGGCGGAGTGGGCCGAGCTCTTGCCTCCGAGTAGGCTGAGAGCCCTACTTCTTGCTATTAAACTGTTTGAGAAGGGAATAGGCAGTGAAGATGCCAAGCTCACCGGCTTTACTCATATCTGTGATGGCAGAAGACTTGTCGTTTAGATTATAGAAGCACAGAGCACGGTTGTAATAGGCTTCGGCCAAAGAGGAATTGAGGCGCAATGCCTCGGAGAAATTTGCTTTGGCATTGTTATAATCTCCCTGCGCAGCATAGAGACAACCACGGTTATAATAAAGGTAAGCACAATCCGATTCGTGGGCAATGGCAGAAGTGAGGTCAGCAATTGCAGAACCGAGATTATTGCCACTGACTGTGCCCGCAAAAGATTTATTATTACCACTCCCAATATTGATATTATTGCCAATGACTGTGCCCGCAAGATTACTGCCTGCTCCACCACCAATATTATTTATTCCTCCACCGGTGTTGGGTGTCGTGGCAATGGAGGCTGGTGTATTATTAGGATTAGCACTCCCCACCCCATTGTTATTTGATTTTTGGGATTGCATCTCCAGCAGTTTGGCTTTGGCGGTGGCGCGAAGGAAGAGGGCCGAGACAGAGGTGGGATTGCGGTGTAGATACTGATTGAGGTCTTGCATAGCCGATTCGTAATCCCTGCCCTGGGCTAAATAAAGGGCATGGGCAAGCAGCAAGGCGGTATCGGAGGGGGAAGCCTTCAGTTTATCCCCTACGGCAGCAGTTTCCGCGTTAAGCCGTTGATAGTCAGTGGCCGTCATAGCAGCCTCCTTAGCCGAGAGAGAGATTTGGGTATAGAGGTGGTAATGAGTGTTTAGTTCGTCCACAAAATGGGCTTTAGAGAGGGCAGCAGAATGATAGAGCCCATTGTCGGCAGTGGTGAAGGTGAGCACATAAAGTGGCTGGAGCTGTGTACTGTATTCGCGGTTTTGCACACGGCCACGGTATTCACTGGCATAGAACGGCACCACATTGTCCACGGAGTCAGTAACCAATTTATCATAGTTTTCGATGTCATCGTCATTTTGGGGACGGGTAACCATATCGAGGGGCGAGGAATAGGTTTTATTCTTGTAGACCTCATTTAGTCGGATTTCAATCACGCGGCGGTCATCGGCATCAGAACGCTTATTGTCGCCCACCCTTCTATAGCAATAAGAGCGATTGACATAGGCTGCGGCAAAATTGGGAAAGTCGCGAATGATGGTGGTATAATCGCGGATAGCACTGCGATAGTCTCCGGTTTGCTGTGAGAGGGTGGCACGGTTATAGAGGGCAAGGCGGTCATTGGGGTGTTTGTGCAAAACAAAGTCAAAATCCTCAATGGCACGATTGTTCTCGCCCACCCTCATGCTAAGCAATGCCCTGTTGTAATGGGCGAGATAGTTATCCGGCGAGATTTGTAGGGCAGCATTATAATCGTCCATAGCTCCACGCAGATTCTTTTGCTGATAGCGGGCCAGGGCACGGTTGATATAATATTCTGTTTGGCGTGGCGAAAGGGTGATAGCTTGGTCGTAGCTTAGTTCACTTGCGGCATAATCCTGTTTTTGGAGTAATATGACGGCTTTGGCAGAGATGGCATCTACGTCGTTGGGGTCTAAAGCGATGGTTTTGTCCATCATATCCAAAGCCTTGAGGGTATCAGTCTCACTGAGAGCTACTTGGGCCTTCAAAAGATAGCATTTGGAATAATCCGGCCACCTCACAATCATAGAATCCAGTAGGTGGTCGGCATCGTCCATGTTCTTTAATTCCAAGTCGCAAAGCACGAGGTTATACCAAACATCCCTATCCCTGACCCCGCGCTTTTGGATAAGGGTGAGGTAATCCTCTGCTGCAGATTTGAAATCATCGGTGCGGATATAATTGATTGCCCTAAGTCTGTAGACCTCCGGAATATAAGGGTCGCGCTCAATAGACATGGAGCAATCGCTCACCGCACCGTGGTAATCGCCTAAATAATACTTGGCAATGGCCCTATAAAAATAAGGAGAATAAAGATAGGGTTTGGCAGCGATGGCTTGATTGAAATACTGGATAGAGAGCGCGTAGTCTTCATAAAAGAGTGCGTTTCTACCAATGCGCATCACAGCGTCGGCATCTATTTGAGCCTTGCCGCGTGTGCCCAGCATTAGTAATATCACTATTACAACCCACAGCCTTTTAATATGCATAAACTATATCGGCCAAACAACGTTCTCTGCCTCAGTATCTCCCTTTGGCTCCGTTCACAGGCTGCAACGCAGGGTGGATACGGAAAAGGAGAAATCATTTTTTCTTTACGGTCTTCACCTTATAATTGCATCTGGCCTTACCCTTGAGGAAATTATTGAGCTTACTCTTTATCAACCCGCGGCGGAAAGCACTGATATGATCAATAAAGAGGTGGCCCTCGAGGTGGTCAAACTCATGCTGGAGCACTCTGGCCAGATAGCCCTCCACCCATTCATCGTGGGGATTCATATTCTCGTCTAAGTATTTCACACGCACCTTCTTAGGCCTCACCACATCTTCGGAGATGCCGGGCAGCGAGAGGCAGCCTTCGTTCATAGATTCGGTTTCTTCCGAAGTCTCGAGGATATGTCCATTGATATATGCGTGGCGGAAGTCCTTGTACTCAGGCATATCCTCCGAGAGGACATCCAAATCCACTACCACCACTCTAATGCTCTTACCAATCTGTGGAGCAGCCAAACCCACGCCTTGTGAGTTGTCAAGCGTTTCAAACATATCATCCACGAGGGGGTCAATCACCTCCTTGTTTGGCTCCACATCTTCTGCCACCTGCCTCAACACCGGCAGGCCATATATATATATAGGTAGTATCATAATTTTGTTATGGTTTTTAGAAGGGGGGGGGACAGGGCTCGGGCAAGAGCTCGGAGTACTCGGAGTACTCGGGCTACTCGGGGCAAGGGCTCGGGCTACTCGGAGCACTCGGAGCACTCGGGCTACTCGGCATCTCCTGCCTAATTCTGCCTAATTCTGCCTATTATCTCATCTTCCCGCCCAATGGCTTAGCCACGCTGCCTCCACACGCTGTGTGGCATGCTATGGGGCCC
>CAZQVW010000142.1:0-7006 GCA_964596865.1 uncultured Bacteroidaceae bacterium | reverse complement strand
CAGTACTGTTTAGTTATTGTTACAGCACTGTGAACGCAAACTATCGCGGGGTTTTTGCGCGCGAGGGCGGGAAAATCGCGCACAAGCTCGGGAAAACCGCACGCGAGGAGGGGAATTTTGTGTGTAAGGAGGAGAAAATTTGTGCGAAAGGTGGGGAAAATGCGCGTAAGGTGGAGAAAACAAATAAAAAGGCAAAAATCTTGCGGCAATAAACAATTCTGATTATTTTTGCAATCGGTTTCTAAACACCTTGATATGAAAACAAAACTTTTTTTATTAGCCGCAATATTGGGCCTCGGCGCCGCCAGTGCGCAGACCACCATCAACGGCACAGTCAAAGACACCATCTTTGAGGGCAAGAAAGTCTATCTGGTCACCTACGAGGGGCGCACCACCACAAATCTGGACTCCGCCGTGGTGAAAGGCGGAAAATTCCAATTCCATGGCAATTACCCGGGCCCGAAAGTGGCCGTAGTGGGATTTAATAACCCTGGTGCCAGTGCGTATATCCTATTGGAGCAGGGCAATTACAATGTGGAGCTGAGCGGCAAGCGCCGATTGCAGGTACATTCCTCCGGCACCCCCGCCCAGAACGCCTATAACGACTATCAGCTCCTGCGCCAGAAATACCGCAACATACAAGATTCGCTGGCCCGCGCTTATCAGCAGACCACCGACTCCGTGAAGAAAGCTACGCTCACAAACGAATTTGCGCAATCGCGCACAGACCTCCAAAACGAGACCGCGGATTTAGCCGAGAAGAACACCGACAACTTTTGCGGCGTATATCTGATGGGCTCTATCTTCAACGACATTTCCGTGGATAGGGTAAAGGGCTTTTTAGCGAAGGTATCCCAACCGCTCCAGTCCACCTCCACGTATTTAGGCATGAAAACCAACATTGAGGCCAAGGAAAAGACCCTGCCCGGCAAGCCCTACGTAAATCTCACGCTCAACAACCCCGAGGGACAGGCCATCAGTCTGAGCGACTACGTGGGCAAGGGCAAATATGTGCTGGTGGATTTTTGGGCTACGTGGTGCGGCCCGTGTATGCAGGAGCTGCCAAACGTGGCCAAGGCCTATGAGCAATACAAGGACAAGGGCTTGGAGATTGTGGGCGTGTCGCTGGATTCCAAGGGCGACTCGTGGAAACAGGTGATAGCTGAAAAGAAAATGGTTTGGCCTCAAATGAGCGATCTCAAGGGCTGGGAGAGCAATGCCGCCAAAGCATATAACATCCGCTACATACCCGCCACCATCCTTATCGACCCCAACGGCACCATCGTGGAGCGCGACCTCCGCGGCGACCAGTTGCTCAAGCGCATGAGCGAACTGCTGGATAAGAAATAAGAGGTTCGGGCAACATAGCGGCGCCAAAAAAGAGCCCCACGGAATATATTGATTGAACCGGCAGGGGCGGAGGCGGGGGCCTCAAGATTTGAGGAACGAAAATTTTGAGGTGCGTTTATACCCGCCCGCAAAAACCGCCCCCAACAGGCTATGTTCTGCCTACTAAAACGACATACGTTCTCCGCCGCCCAAAAGGGAAGCGACATATAACAGCAAGAGGGTGTAACACTTTGCGATGTTACACCCTCTTATCTGTATTTGGCACTGCTATTCGGCTATCCGGCCGTTTCTGCGCTTTCTTTTGCCTTTAATTGGCGCAGAGCTTGCGCCAATTGGTCGGGGCACGATGTGCCTTTGTAGCCGCAGCGAATGCCCTCAAGGTGACTTATTACATCATCGTAACGCTGGCCGCGCACAAGGGCGGCAATGCCCTGCAGATTGCCGTTACATCCGCCCACAAACTGCACGTCCACAATCCGCCCGTTGTCGCCGGTAATATTAATCTGCTGCGAGCACGTGCCCGAAGTTTGGTATTGCAATTTTGTCATCTGATATTTGGAATATAATGAGTCTTATATTGAGGCTCAAAAGATTGTTGTTGAGAATAATCAGTATAATATTGAGGATAATCAGTATAATATTGAGAATGAGAGGCGGATGGCCGTCACATTGCCCGTAATACCGCCCTACTTATTCAACTTCCACGTTACCCCGTCCTTGGTATCTTTCACTTCAAAGCCGAGGGCGGCGAGGCGGTCGCGTATAAGGTCGGATGTTGCCCAGTCTTTATTGGCCTTGGCCTTAGCGCGCGTCTCCAAAAGTAGGTCTACCGCCTGCGAATAGGCCTGCTCCCTTTGGGCGTTGCCACTGTTTTCCGCCTTCATGCCCATGATGTCAAAGACAAAGGTGCGGAAAATATCTTTCAGGGCTTCCAGTGCCTCCGGTTCGATGGCGAGGGTACGGTCGGCCACTTGATTGATGGCTCGGCAGGCGTCAAACAAATGGGAGATGACGATGGGCGTATTCAAATCGTCGTTCATGGCGTCATAGCATTGCTGGCGGAGCTGTTCAGCGTCGGCTTTCGTGTAAACACCGCCCTTGCCATCGCCCTTCGGCGCGTGGTCGGCGGCATCGAGGGCCTTAAGCGTATTGATACCGTCCCAAAGGCGCTCCAATCCCTTTTCACTGGCTTGCAAGGCGTCGTTGGAGAAATCCACCGTGGAGCGATAGTGGGCCTGCAAGATGAAAAAGCGGATTGTCATGGGCGAATAAGCCTGCTTCAGCAGAGGGTGGGCGCCCTCAAAGAACTGCTGGAGGGTAATGAAGTTGTTGTAGCTCTTGCCCATCTTCTTTCCGTCGATGGTAATCATGTTGTTGTGCATCCAATACTTTACCATATCGCTGCCCTGCGCGGCCACAGCCTGCGCAATCTCGCATTCGTGGTGGGGGAAGATGAGATCCATGCCTCCGCCGTGGATATCAAAGTGGTCGCCGAGGTATTTACGTCCCATGGCCGTGCATTCGCAATGCCATCCGGGGAAACCATCGCTCCACGGGCTGGGCCAGCGCATGATATGCTGCGGCAGAGCCTTCTTCCAGAGGGCAAAATCCACCTGATTGTGCTTCTCCTCCTGCCCACTGAGCGTACGGGAATGATTAATCACATCAGTGAGGTTTCGATTGGAGAGCTTGCCATAGTGGTACTTTTTATTATACTTCTCCACATCGAAATAAACGCTCCCCTCACTGACATAAGCGTAACCATTGTCAAGGATTTGCTTCACCAATTCCTCCTGCTCAATGATATGACCGCTGGCCAGCGGTTCGATGCTGGGCGGCAGAACATTGAGCGCGTGCATAGCCTCGTGGAAGCGGTTGGCATAGTATTGCGCCACCTCCATCGGCTCCAACTGCTCGAGCCTCGCTTTCTTGGCAATCTTATCCTCGCCCTCATCGGCGTCATGCTCCAGATGGCCCACGTCGGTAATATTACGCACGTAGCGCACCTTGTAGCCAATATGCTGAAGATAGCGAAAAAGGATGTCAAACGTGATGGCTGGGCGGGCATGACCCAAATGGGCATCGCCATAAACGGTGGGCCCGCATACATACATTCCCACCCTACCCTCATGAATTGGGCGGAATTGCTCTTTCTGCCTCGAAAGAGTGTTGTAGATTACTAATGGTTGCATATTGTATCTATCTTTGATTGATTATCATCTTGTTTGCACTGTCTATAAGAATATTACATCTTTTATAGAAATCTTATCACCGACTATCTGGACATTTCTACTAACTATCTGCGCATTTCTACCGACTATCTGCGCATTTCTACCGACTATCTGCGCATTTCTACCAACTATCTGGACATTTCTACTAACTATCTGGACATTTCTACCAACTATCTGCGCATTTATACCGACTATCTGCGCATTTCCACCAATTATAGAAACATTTTCTCTACCGGAAAGAACATTTCCTCTGACATCACACTGTAGATTTTCGGTTTTTGTTCTATTGTACTCGCCTTATTTATTATTCGGCACTACAGGCGCCGGAATCAGGTGGACATCGCGCTGGGGGAAGGGGATTTCGATGTGGTTTTCGTTGAGGGTATTATAGATGGTCTCCTTGACGCGGGAGGTCATCGCGGCTTTTTCTTCCACAAGAACCCAGTAGGTGAAGAAGAGATTGACACTATTGTCGCCAAACTCGTCCACCAGCACATCCATCGGCAGTTTTTGGGAAATAATGTCGCGACCCTCCTTGTTTTTGGCGCGCAGATGCGAGACTGCCTCGATAAGAATTTCGCGGACAGCCTTCAAGTCCGAGCCATAGGCCACTCCCACGGGCACTTTCACCAGTTCGTAGTTGTGGCTTTTGGTGAGATTTTTGAAATTCTTGGTAAACAGGGCAGAATTGAGGAACGCGATGATAGACCCATCGGCAGTGGCCAGTTGTGTGCTCTGATAAGTGATGCTTTCCACGCGGCCGCGTATGCCATCGCACTCGATATAATCGCCCACGCGGATTCGGCCCGTCATCAGCGAGATTCCGTACACGAAATTCTCCAGCAAATCCTTCATTGCGAAGCCGAGACCTGTGGCGAGACCGGCAGTAATAATACTGATTGCGCCGGAGGGGATATGCAGCATCACCATGCACATCACCACAAAGCTGCCCCACACCAAAATGGCGATAATATTATTGGCCAGAGTGATATTAGGCTTGGCTCCGGCGATAGCCCCGTTGCCGCGATACTTCTTATACAGCGCCTTGAGCAGATAATTGATATATCTGAACACAAACCACAGCGACACCACCAGCACAATCTTCTGAATGGAGAGATTGAGATAGCCCCTGATGCTAACAAAATCTACTATGAAGACGCGAGCGATGGAGGCCGTCATATTAAACACATCGGCCGCCCACCAAATGCTCCACATCACGGACATCACGCCCAATACGGGCACGAGAGCCATGTATACGAAGTCGAACAGCCATGTTTGTTCGATGTATTCGCCCTTATTTTTGTTGAGCTTGTCGATAGCGTGCTGAATATCGGCCTGCAAAGTGATTTTGCCGGCGTTATCCTTCTTTTCTGCGGGGACAAGCCCCTTCACTTTCTGCACTAAGCGGCGCGCCTCGTAGATATGCAGGAGGTCGAACAGGCAGGTGATGGTCTGGATGCAGGTAAGCTGGAATATCCACCAAATCAGCAACTGCACAGCCAGCAGCGTATAGCCCGCCCACGAAGCCACTGTGCCGGCCACCATGATAATGAGCGACACCCACGTATAGAAGATGTCCATGCGCGGGATATTTGAGTTGTGGCGGCGTATCACCACCCACTGCCACCACGTAAACAGCAGCAGCAGCGGCGGCAGAATCAGGTTTACCAGATTATTCGGGATAAAGATGACGCGGAACACTATCACCACAAATCCCATCAGCATCACGGGCGCATAAATGCTGAACCCACTGCGGATTTGGTCGCCCGTGAGCCTCACCAGCAGGGAGACAAGAATCACGCCCACCAGCCAAGCAAATTCTATCAGCAGACTGGAGGCCATCAGCATGAAATAATTGTGGCCCATAAAGGTGCGCACCACCGTAATCACGACAGCAAAGATGATGATGGCGGCCACGAGAGTGAGACACAACTGTTTCTTGCGGAATTCCTCGGTTCTCAGTTTCTTCGGCACCAGCCAGCGCATGATGGCGGAGCTCAGTGCGGCGGCAATAAGCAGGTAGAAGATTATGAACACGGCCAAAAAGATTACGCCCGGCCCGCGCCATTGGGAATGCACGCGGATACTGACGCCATCTTTGGTCTTAATCGTCTCTTGGCGGTATTTATCTTCGGTGTCGGCCTTGGCTTCGTTCACGGAAGCGCCCAATCGGGCCAGCATCGAGAAATAGTTCTCGCCCGCGTTGCGGAAGATATTGTTCTGAATCTGCGCGTAGCAATGCTGCGCGTAGTCGTTCACTTTCTTGAGCTGCTTTTCAATCTCACTGTAGTGGGCATGGTCGTCTTCGAGGCCTCGTTTGAGTTCTTTCAAACTGTTGAGCATCTCTTGGGCCATCTCCACGCACGCATCGCGGTATTTCCTGACGGTAGGCGAAAGGACAAAGGGATTATTTCTCGTGCTCTTTTGCGCCGCCATGCGCATCTTGAATTGTATGACACTGTCTATAGAATCCGTCAATACCGGCAGGGTGTCGCCGGGCGCCAAGGCGATGGGCGCAGAGCCAGAGTGAGCGCCCGGCCCACCGGCATTCAATTTCTGCGCACCATTAATTGTAGCGCCATCCCCCTTTCCACTACCGCCGCTCTGATAGCGTGGCGGCAATGAGGCCAAAGCCTCAATCAAATTCTGATAGCGGATTATCTCTGCGTCCAATCGCGCGATAATCTTGTCGTAAGGCATTCGCTGGCGCGTGAATTGGCGGTACTGGCTGGTGGCCTCGTTGCAGGCGTATGTGAGGTCAAACGTATAATCCTCCCTTTGGGAATACAGCATCAAGGCAATCTGTTCGGAGCGCTGCATAGTAGCCACCATTTGATTGTGCTGCTCCTGCGCACGCTCATAATAGCGAGCCATCTGTTGGCGCATCTGGTTGCGCGAACTCTCCAATTCGGCGCGCAATACGGAGATAGTCTGATTGAGGTTGCTCTCCTTCAAAACCGCACCGGCAGGCACGCTCGTCCACACGGCCAAAGCCACTGTTGCCACGCTCGTAACCACAGCCATCACCGCCCACAGAGCCATCCTTACCAACTTCTTGGCGGGATTCTTTGTTTCAGTAGCGGGGTTTAGTATTGTTGCAGCGCGGTTTGCCGATTTCTCGGCGCGGGAAGTTAATATCCTGAATATCTTTCTCATTACAATTTTTTCGCTTCTTGGCCGAACATACCAATTTCAACCTACAAAAGTAACAATTTCAAACCATACCACCGCCCTACTCCATCATTTTTAACTAATTCCTCGCCCATCGCCCGCAAAACCGCCACTGCAATCCTGCTCTGCACGCTAAAACAACGCGGCATCCTCACCAACGCCAAACTTTTCCCCATCTCTCGCGAAAAAAGCTCGTGCAAATTTCACTTCCAATCGTTTTGACTATCGTTAACAGTGCTGTAACAATAACTAAA